>CAJUEB010000004.1 GCA_910585135.1 uncultured Eubacteriales bacterium | reverse complement strand
GTTATTCGTCTTTTAAGTCTATGATTGATTGTCCAAATTAATGCTACTGACCCTTAATAACAGAACGGAGTTTTGTGAAATCGCTGTTAACTGAATGAAGCATATATTGATATTGCAGCGCCGTCCTCGTCAATTCAATCAACTGTTCATCCACGTCCACATTATTTTCATCGAGCCGGGTCGATTCAAGGCGTGTATCCTTGACCTGCCAGTGAGCATTTTCAATAGAAGCGTTGATCTGCTGCCGGTCATTTGTCGCGGAAGCCGCCTTGAGCTTGCTGTTGAAAAGATCCTCAAAAGACATGTATTTAGTCTTATACCCAGGGGTGTCCACATTCGCTGTATTAGTTAAATGAAGCTGCTGCTTTGCCCACAGATAATCTAATGATTTTTCTGCCAAAGGGATTGCGTTTCCAAATATTTCTATCATCGTTTCTAATTCCTTTCCTCGCTGTAATTGACGTCAACACATCATTAGGAGAATGCATATCGTTAGCATAATGTTAGAATGCTGCATAAATGCACTGCCCGCTTAATATATATGTGTATGTGCATAGTGGCTCGATTATATCTTGTATGTTATATTTTATGTCTAATCATACTACTTTTTGTGGCATTCTGTCAATTATATTCGCTTAGTTTTCACATAATAGTTTTCAACCAAATTTTGGCCTGCTGCATTTTGGAAAAATATGTCGAACGCTCTTGTACGGCTTTTAAACGAAGGTCTTCCCTTTATTTTTTATTCTATCATACATACCGCTTCATTTTTATAACAACTTTATCTTTTTTACGAAACCGTCTTCTATGATTATAATTATTAATATATTGCCTATATCGCCGCTCACCCGCAAAAATTCCCTGCGCTTCACCCGAACTGCGTTTTCTACATATTTTTTCTTTTTTTTACAAGAACCTTTTGCTTTATTTTTTGTTTTCTGCTAAAATAGCTTCGTAGGTGTTTATGCATATTAGCGTATTACCGATATGTATTTATGGATTGACATTATTGAAACGAAAAGAAGGATGGTGCATTACATTGGGTAAAAGATCAACAGTGAATCGCATGATATTAATATCATGTATACTGGTAGTATTAATTGCCAGTCTTTCCGGCATTATGGGGATCATTGTTTCCAAGTATACGGAATCAAAGTTCTCTGCCGCATTAGTAAATTACGGAAACGGACAGGGTAACGCGGGCATGTGTTTGGCTGCTTTGGCAGAGGCTGACTGTCAGGCCAGCACCGCTATAAACTCCACGGATAAATCCGTAATCGACACTGCGTTAAAAGATCTCGACGCTGCGATTGCTACGGGGGATGAATATATGGCCGCCCTGAAGGAAACACTGGTTTCCGAAAAGGCATTGACGGCTTTCGATGCGGCACAGCAGTCATGGGATAGCTACAAAAAAAAGGTTTCAAACAGTGCGGATGCCGGCGCTGCTACAACCGATGTAACAGAATCAGCAGCAATTTACAACAGTATGCTGTCTGAATCCAAACAGTTATACCAGGAAACAAAAGAAGACCTCAGCACGATCATGGACAGCAAGATGAATGACGGTGCTGCGCTTAGTTCCGAATTAAGCCTGAAGGCTACGATCGGTGCTGCTGTTTCCATTATTTTAATCCTTGGCGCATTGTTCATTTCGTTCGCAATTTCGCGTTACCTGAGAAAATCGATCGCCAAACCTGTTGCTGAATGCGCCGTCCGCCTTACTGCTATGGCAGAAGGAGACCTTCAGTCACCAGTTCCAGAATACAATAAGAACAATGAAATCGGCGACTGCGTAACGGCCACCAGAGTGATCGTTGAAACGCTCACGACAGTGATCAGCGATACGAGTGACCTTTTGACCGGCATGAGCCAAGGCGACTTCACCGTAACATCCAAATCCAGGGAATCTTATAAGGGCGATTTAGAGCCAATGCTGGAAAGCATCAGGACGATCTGCTTCAAGCTCAATGATACATTGCTGAAAATCAACGATGCTTCCGATCAGGTAGATTCCGGATCAGATCAGGTATCCAGCGGGGCACAGGCGCTTTCACAGGGTGCTACGGAACAGGCAAGCTCCGTAGAAGAACTTGCAGCCACCGTAAACGATATTTCACAACATGTAACCGGCAATGCGCAGAATGCTGCACAGGTTCAGCAGTTAGTAGACTCCGTCGGCAATGAAATCAACGAAAGCAATCGGCAGATGGAAAATATGATGGCCGCTATGAACCAGATCGAAGATGCATCTAACGAAATCGGCAAGATTTTGAAGACGATTGAAGACATCGCATTCCAGACAAATATCCTCGCACTTAACGCAGCAGTAGAAGCAGCTCGCGCAGGCGCAGCAGGAAAAGGATTCGCAGTCGTCGCTGATGAAGTCCGCAACCTGGCTGCAAAGAGCGATGAAGCTGCAAAGAGTACGACAGCCCTTATCGAAAATGCAGTTGCTGCTGTAAACAACGGGACACAGATTGCTACCGATACGGCACAGTCAATGGCAAGCGTAGTTACACAGTCCAATGATGTCGTAGAAAAAATCAATGCGATCTCCACGGCGTCGCAGGAGCAGGCAGAAGCAATCGCTCAGGTAACACAGGGAATCGACCAGATTTCCAGCGTCGTACAAACCAATTCCGCAACTGCACAGGAAAGCGCTGCGGCTAGCGAAGAGCTGGCAGGGCAGGCATCCCTGTTAAAGGGCTTGGTCGCTGCGTTCAAGTTGAGAAGTGCACAAGAGATTACGGCTCTTACGTCACAGACCTCCTATTCTGAACCGGCATCCGCTCCGGCTGCTGCGCCAGAACCGACACCAGAACCGGAACCGATACCAGCAGCGCCAAAGCCGACGCCAGCGCCAACACCCGCTCCGGTTACATACGTAAACAACAATGATAAGTATTAATCCTTTATCAATAAATCCCAAGTGATCCAAATGAAAGAGTTTCGTCTGATGGCGAGGCTCTTTTTTACACAATTATTTATCGGTTTTATCACAAATTGCATACCGCCAACCCTTGATTTTTGAGTGCCCCTGCATTATAATGATTATATCTATAGCTCTTGTTAATAATATCACTATAACTTGGTTTGAAATATGATTAGGCGTAATAAAAGGCAACGCACACAAAGACGGATTATTTTCGTAATAGTTCTCCTTTTATTCAGCACCGGTTTTCTCTTTTATCCGGTTCTGAATAAAAGAATTGAAGCGAAACGGGTTGATTCTGTTCCGGCATCCTTTGCGCAGATAGAATCAGATATGCTTGATATCCCGCCGCCTTCTGCGAACACTGAGTCGTACCTTGATTTAGTGAATAAGACACATCCGCTGCCGGCGGATTACGTTCCACCCGATCTTACGGAGGTAACGGCTGTAGCGCCCGGCGTCACTTGCACGCAGCTGCGCAAGCCTGCGGCAGAAGCCTTCGCACAGCTTACGGATGCAGCGGCGGCCAACGGTTACACGCTGGTACTGCGAAGCGGGTATCGATCTTACGAGACACAAAAGAAACTATTTGCAGGATATGTGAAAAGAGATGGCCAGAGTGCGGCGGAGCAGTACAGTGCACCGCCCGGATGCAGCGAGCATCAGATGGGGCTTGCCGTAGACGTCACATCGCCCTCTGTCAATTATAAGCTCGATCATAATTTCGGTTCTACCGCCGAAGGAAGCTGGCTGGCTGAGAATGCACATCGGTTCGGATTTATCATCCGTTACCTCGAAGGGAAACAGGATATTACCGGATATATTTACGAACCATGGCACATACGCTATGTCGGAAAGAAACCTGCGGCTGAAATTTACCAGCAAAATATCACATTGGAGGAATACCTCGAAAATCTGGACCCTGTTTAATTACATTTAATTAAATCAATATATTAAACACATTTTATTAATCATTATGGAGGAAGTTAAATCATGCTAAAGAATCTAAAAGTCAGAACAAGCCTTCTCTTAGGCTACGCCATTACGATTGTCGTATCCGTAATCATTATTGTATGTTCATTATTTTTAATGAACAGCCTGAGCAAAGGGTATCAAAACCTAATCGATACAACGATTAAAGCGAATGAGACCATTACCAACGCTCGTTTGAATGCAAATATCGCTGCCCGAAACGTCCGGGATATCGCACTCGTTCCAAACGATCCAGGAAATGCCGATATGCAAACCCGTGCATATGAAGTGCTTGATGACATGGGGAAAGAACTTAAAAATTTGAGAAAGACTTATCCTCTGGATACAAAAACGCTCGATGAGTACACTGCTCTTGTAAACGCATGGGGAGAGGAAATCCCAGCAATTCTGGATGCCGTTTCCAATGGAAACCAAGAAGAAGCAATCAATCTTATCAAAAATAGCTGTACCCCGAAATTAACGGAAATGGCTGAAAAAGCACAAGAAATTGATAAAGCACTTACCGAAGCGCAAGAAGAAGCAATTGCTTCCCAGAACCGGACCGTGCTGATTGCGATCATCAGCATCATCGTAGCAATGGTTATCGCTGCGGTCTGCGTAATTGCTTTATCGATATCCATTATCAAAAATATCACGCTTCCTACCAACCAAGTACGTGATGCCCTCGTTGGCTTCAGCCACGGAGATCTCAATATTCCGGTAGAATTCGAAAGCAAAAATGAACTGGGCGATATGTGCGAGGCACTGCGTACGAGCCAAAACATTCTCGGCGGCGTCATCGATGATGAAGCAACGATTCTCGAAGCGATGGCACAGGGAGACTTCACCGTATATAGCAAGGATAAGTCCCTCTACGTTGGCGCATTGTCATCCGTTATCACATCCCTGCGGGATCTGAAAACAAAAATGTCAAATGCCCTCTCACAAATCAACGAAGCGGCCGAACAGGTATCAAGCGGTTCCGAACAAGTATCCTCCGGCGCACAGGCAATGGCCCAGGGTGCTACAGAGCAGGCAAGCTCAGTTGAAGAACTGGCTGCTACAATCAGCGACATTTCCGATAAGGTAACTGCGAACGCACAGCATGCGATCGATGGCAGCAATAAGGCAAAGGGCGTTGGAAGCGACATCATGCGCGGTAATGAACAAATGCAGGAAATGATCGTTGCAATGAACGAAATAAGCGAAAAATCCAACAAAATCAAGAATATCATCAAGACGATCGAAGACATTGCATTCCAGACGAATATCCTGGCGCTCAACGCAGCAGTAGAAGCCGCCCGCGCAGGAGAAGCAGGCAAGGGATTTGCTGTTGTCGCTGACGAGGTTCGTAATTTGGCCGGCAAGTCAGCAGAGGCATCCAGCGATATCACTGCCCTGATCGAAGATTCCGTTGCTGCTGTTGATAATGGAAGCAAGTTAGCTTCAGATGCAGCGAAAACGCTCACAGAGGTTGTTGAAGGAACAGAGCAGATCGTTGAATCAATTGACCGCATTGCCGATGCATCACAGGAACAGGCAGAAGCAATTCAGCAGGTTACAGAAGGCGTAGATCAGATTTCCAGCGTTGTACAGACGAACTCTGCTACGGCTGAAGAATCAGCAGCTACCAGCGAAGAACTTTCAAGCCAGGCATCAATCCTGAAATCTCAGGTTTCGCTGTTTAAGCTTGAACGATAACGCACAGACTAAACGAACAACTATATTAAATGTGTCTTAATATATAAATGTACATATTAAATGAAAAATGAGACTGGAAGGAGGTGTTTCAAATGATTAATGGGATTGGTTCTTCGTATAATTTTTATAATTACCAAACGACGATCAATCAACTAAAGCTACAGCAGGCAATGTCAAAAAATCCTGATTATAATTCATACCGTGGCTATGTTGATTCAATGCAATCCCAAAATAGCTGGGTAAGCGATTCCCAAAAGAGTTCCAGCATGAATTTCCTGCGGAATTACAACTCGACAATGAGCAGCGTGATGCAATCGGCAAATGCACTGCGTACCAGCAATTCTTCCGGCGTTATGACATCTTTATCGGCATCCAGTTCCAATTCTGATGTCGCCAGCGTAACACAAAATTTCAAGTTACGACAAAAGAAGGATATCACGCTTAACGTTGCGCAGATTGCTGTTGCGCAAAAAAACAGCAGCTCCGGCGTCAATGGAAAAGGCATTGCGAAGGCTGATATGAATTTCTCAATTTCCAGCAAAAATGGAAATTTCCAATTCAATATTCAAGCGACGGATAAGAATGGAATTGCGAAAACCAATAACGCGATGTTGACAGAAGCTGCTAATTCTATTAATTACTCCAATGCCGGTGTGAAGGCAACGGTCGAGAAAGGAAAGGATGGAAACTCCATCCTAACGCTGGAAAGCGATGAAACAGGGACAGCGTCTGCATTTACCATAAATGGCAAGCTAGGCGCTGCCGAAGGAGTCCAGACAGCAGCACAAGAAGCCTCTGACGCCCAGTACAGCATTACGGAGGACGGCGTGACACAAACCTATACCGCACAGTCAAACACCGTACAATTGGATTATGGGCGGATGCAGGCGGATCTTAAATCGGCTGGGGAAACATCCATTACAGTCGATACGGATTCAGGCCGAATCGCATCAGCGATATCCGACTTAGTGGATAGTTATAACAAAGCAACTGATTTCCTAAGAAGCAACGTAAGCCATGGTTCAGGTATTTCACGCCAGCTCCATAACTTTGAACGCCCTATTGCTTCAGAGAATACCATGGAACGGCTAGGGTTAAGCTACAGCAAGGACGGGCGGTTGACCTTCGACAAAGAAACCTTTCAAAAATCTCTGGAAAAGGATTCTTTCCTGACGGAAGAATTGCTTTCTGGAAGCAACGGTCTTGCGGATAACCTCTTTGACCGAGCTTCCAGCGCAGCAACTGCTAACTCCGCTAGCCTGATTAATAATGATTTAGAAGCGATTGGCAATCAGGGTAGCGTTACAGGAAATATCAGTTCCGCCAATACAAAAGGAAATGATACCTTCCGTCTCATAGCCACATATTCCAGGGCAGGAATGTTTAACCTCAACAACTTTGCCGCTGTGGGATCATGATGAACTATCTTGCATAGGGATAAAGATCACAGAAACAAAACGGCGAAGTGCCGCACAGATATGCCATCTGTGCAAGCAAAAATAAGAGATAAAAATGAAATCACATAAAAAGGAGCTGATTTTCAGCTCCTTTTTATATTGATTGATTTACGTACCCTATTAAAAACTATTCAAATGCTTCATTAAAGCAGTCGGTATCGCGGAACAAGAAGCTTGTATGCAGACAGCCCCCATGGAATGCGCTACCATCGGCATACCATATACAACACAGGATTCCTTATCCTGCCCAATCGTATACGCACCGTTCTTTCTCATCTGGAGCAATCCTTCTGCACCATCCTGTCCCATGCCCGTAAGAATAATCCCTACCGCACTGCTTCGCACCGTCTCTGCTACGGAACGAAACAACACATCGACAGAAGGACGATGCCCACTTACCTTCGCCCCCGGTTTGCATTCCGTCACATAATCGCGGCCTTTTCTCACGACCTCCATCTGACAGTCACCGCCTGGAGCAATCAATGCCAGCCCTCTTTTGAGAACATCTCCATCCCGGGCTTCCCTGACCTCCATCTTGCACAGCCGGTTCAGCCTTTCGGCATACATCTTCGTAAACCCTTTCGGCATATGCTGCGTAATAACCATTGCCGGAATATCTGCCGGAAGCTGCTGCATCACCTCTAAGGTCGCTTCCGTGCCACCTGTTGATGCACCGAGTGCAATCACAGTATTATTTAACTTCAGTTGATTCGATGTCGTAAGCCTTATTATGCCCTTTGATAAAGAACTTGCCAGCTTTTCAGCAGAAACCGCAGGCTTTGTCACAGCAGGAGCTGATGCTGGCCGCATCGATACAGACGGAGCTGCCGCCGTACGTTTTGCCCCAGAAGTAACGGAGGCAACAGAACCGGACGCCGCTTTCAACGAAGCAGGAACACGCACCCGCGCCTGTGAAGCAATCACGACTTTAGTGCTTAACGACTTGACGAAGGATTCCTTCGCATTGCTCTTGCTCATATCTGGTTTTCTCACAAAATCCACCGCACCATAGGACAACGCATCAAAAACACTTACATTCAGCGAGGAAACCAAAATAACAGGAAGAGGATTTTTCGGAAGCAATTCCTTCAAAAATTCCAATCCTGTCATACGAGGCATTTCGATATCCAAAGTAAGGACATCCGGCTTTAACGTCCGCAGCTTTTGCATCGCATCGTAAGGGTCTGTCGCATACCCTATAATCTCTATGCGTGGCTGCACTTTAGGGAGATTTTCAATCAAGTATTTTCGGAAGACGAGCGAATCGTCTATCACCATCACTTTAATTGGTGGTCGAGTTAACATATATTAAGCACCTTCTTTAATCTATATTGAACACTCTATAATTTCTTTCGATAGGTTGCCGGCATAACGTAATCATATGGTGTCGTCGTTTTATTCAACCCTTCGGAATGTCCGATCAGAAGATATGCACCAGGATTTGAAGCATCATACATTCTCTTCACGAGAGCATCCTTCGTCGCCTGGTCAAAATATATCATCACGTTTCTACAGAAAATAACGTCAAATTTCAGTTTGAAGCGAATCGGATCCATCAGGTTAAACGTCCTGAAAATCACATTATTTTTAATTTCCGGTGCAACCACATATTGTCCCGGAGCACTGCCCTTGCGGAAATACTTCTGCTTCCACCCCTTTGGCAAATCTTTCAAAGATTCCTCCGGGTATTCGGCATTCTGCGCTGTTTGTAAAACCTCCTGCGAAATATCCGTTGCTAAAAGTCTCGTATCCCATCCCGGCTTATTCGCAAAATATTCCTTCAATATCATTGACATCGTATAGGGTTCTTCCCCGCTGGAGCAAGCTGCGCTCCATATGCTAAGAACTTTCTTACTCTGCCGGGACTGCTCCAGCCATGGAAGGATCGTATGCTGAAAGAAGTCAAAATGCTCTCTTTCCCTCATAAAAAAGGTATAATTAGTCGTTAGTTTATTGATCAGGGTCTCAACATCGCTTGGGTCTTTCGTCCTTAAAATATGATCTACATATTCGGTAAAGGAACTCATTCCCATTCCTGTTATCGTATTGGAAAGTCTGCCTACGATAAGCTGCCTTTTTTTAGATAAATCAATCCCATAGCTGCTTTTCATAAAAGTAACCAGCCGGTTAAAGTCCTTTGTTGAAATATCAAGCATTTTCCCAGTCTCCTTACATTGCTATATTATCTGCTATCAATGCTTCGCATTCCAAAAGCATAATTACCGTTCCGTTTTCGTCGGTTACCATATATCTGGTCAGCTCCAGCCGGTTTTCTGTAGGAATCAGGGTTGCCTGGTTCATATCGATATCAGTCACATGCGCAACGGAATCTACGACAATACCGATAATATCACTGCCAATTTCCAGTACGATAATACACGTCTCCGCCGTAATTTCCTGATAAGGCTTGCCTACGCGCAATCTCATATCGATAATCGGAATTACCTGTCCGCGCAGATTAATGACGCCTCTTACATAATCCGGCACCATCGGAAAAGGACGGATATTGTGATTGTTAATGATTTCAACAACTTTATCTGTATGAACGCCAAAGTGAAGTCCATCCGAAACGAAGGTCAAGTAAGTAGCCGAATTAGATCCTTCCGCTCCATTGGGTTCATTTAAACCTATATTTTCCATTACTTCTGGCATAATCACTACCTCCCAAACTATTCTTAATAGATGCCACGCGCTGCGTTATAAACATTGACCACATCAAGGATAATGCTGATGTTTCCGTCACCCATGATCGTGCAGCCGCTGATCCCGGAATTTTTAATATTGAAATCATTCAAATAACCAGGAAGCGGTTTTACAACGACCTGCTGTTCCCCGATGAGCTGATCCACAAATAAGCAGTAGGATTTATCGCCGCCCTCTACCCACATCAGGATACCATCTTCAATGGATGTGCATGCGTCTTCAATGCCATATAGCTCATAGAGGCGAATGATCGGGTAATAGTCATCCATACACCGGATCATCTCATTTCCCGTCGCATCCAGCACGATATCCGCCTCTGTCGCCTTAAAGGACTGCTTAATGTTCGCAATTGGAACAGTATAAATCGATCCGCCAATGGAAATCACCATGCCGTCAACGATCGCCAGCGTCAATGGAATCTTGAGTGTAAATACGCTGCCCTTCCCTTTTTCACTGGAAATATTAATTACGCCACCGATGCTTTCAACGTTTTTCTTCACAACGTCCATGCCTACGCCCCGGCCGGAAAATTCCGTAACCTCGCTATTAGTAGAAAAGCCCGGCATCATCAGCAGATTGAGGATTTCCCTGTGGGAATATTCTTCTTCCGGCTTGGTCAGCATACCGTTTGCTGCCGCCTTCGCCAAAACCTTATCCGGATCGACACCGGCTCCGTCATCCGTGACCGAAATAATTACTTCGCTTCCCGTATGCTCTGCCGAAAGAATAATTTCACCCTGCGGCTTCTTCCCGGCAGCGATTCTGTCTTCCACGTTATCTTCAATCCCGTGGTCCATTGCATTACGAACGATGTGCATGATCGGATCGCCGATGCTGTCTACAATGGTCTTATCAACTTCCGTATTCTCTCCGATGATCGTAAGCTTTGTATCCTTATTCAGCGTCTTAGACATATCGCGTACGATGCGATTCATCTTCTGGAATACACTGGATACGGACACCATTCGCAGGGACATGGAGATATCCTGAAGATCGTCTGTCAGCTTACGGAGCTGTCTGGCTGATTTCAGGAAATTATCCAATTTCACATCTTTTAGTTCAGGTGAAGAGGTTACCATCGATTCCGTAATAACGATCTCCCCGACGATCGCCATTAACGCATCTAGTTTGGAAAGGTTCACGCTGATAAGACTCTGTTTGGCCGCTGGCGTATCCTTTTTCTTTTTGTTATCAGAAGCCTTGGCAGCCTTCTTTGGTGCTTCCGCATCGGTTTTCTTTGGTGCTTCTTCTTTTACCTCTACTGGCGCTGCTTTCTTCTCCAATGCGTCCGATTTATCAAGGATTTCATAGGAACGGACATTTCCGGCAGCCGAAACATGACTGACTGCGTTTTCGGCATCCTCCTGGGTCTTAAAGCCCAAATAAAATCCATGGTCTATTATGTATTCACTGGTGTCACTATTCGTCTCAATGTCCGCAGGGTAGAACTGGAAGGATGAATCCGATTCTTGGATAGAGGTAACGATCATGAATGCACGCAAGTTCTCCATGCCACATCCTTCATCGAAAAAGATATGCAAAAGATACGGCAGCTTCATCTCCGCCGCAACCGCATCCTCGCCATCGGCGCTTCCACTGCTGCCGGAAGTCGCTTCCGCTTGGACATCCCCGTTCCCCGTGCTTTGCAAATTAGTGAGGAAAGCATTGATATTATCAATAAAGCTTTCGATATTTGTGTCGAGCGGTTCGCTGTTTTCTACCTTGCCAACTTCTTCCCTAAGCTTATCGGTCGAGGAAAACATCAGGTTGAATAATTCGCTTTTCTGATCTGCGTTCAGCGTATCCATGCCGTTTTCCCTGATATAGAAAAACAAATCTTCTATATGATGGGCGATCTCCATAAGAGAATTGAATTCCAGCATGGCAGAAGACCCCTTGATCGTGTGCATGCTGCGGAAAATTTCATTTACGTTGTCTTCCGTAAAATCCCCATTCTGCTCAGCGTCGATCAGCAGTTCGTCCAGCTGTTCCAGAAGTGTATTCGTCTCAAAGAGATAAGTCTCCAGCAAGCTGTCAGTTCCATTGTTCATAACATTAAGCACCACCTATCCATAATTTATTTCGTTTTCTGGTCTAATGATTGTTGTAAATCACGCCAAAATTCGTTATTATATACATATATAATATATCATAACTTTCGGCAATAAGAAACAAAAACTTACTGGCAGGTGAAAAAATGTCCAATATTTTAAAGGTTTCCACACCTGTCCCGCAGAATGACCCTAACAGCAATGCGAGAGTCACGCAGGACACCCTGAAACAGAATAGAAATATCCAAGGTGAAATCCGCCCGGATCAAGTGATGCGCCCCGATGCGCGCAGCGATGCGGCGGCCAATAAACAGGAAGCCGAACTGAAATTTCGATATGAAACCAATTTTGATAATTTCATTCAGCAGATGGCAAAATCCCCTACCATGTCAAAGGACTTCGGGTCTGTTTTTCTGGAGAGGCTTGCCACCCTGGCACAATCCGGCCTAAAGCAGGGATTCGCAGGAAATATCGCCCAGTTTCTTAATATGATCTCCATGTCCCCACAGGAAATGTCAGCTTTCCTCAAAATGCAGGGAGATTCTGCCGTACGTTTTAACGGAGCATTCTTCGATGTCCTCCGCCAGATTATGCAGCAGACCGGTTCTGTAGAACTCCGTACCGGGATTTTGGAGCTTTTAAAAAAATATACCGATATGTCCGAAGGCAAGCATATTCTCAATAACATGCAGCAGCTTTTGCAGAATATCAAGGACAGCATGCTCAAAACCCCAGGGAGCGATCTGGAAAAAATGGCACAGCAGCTTAATTACAATGCGGCCAACGGAAACGTAAAACAAAATGCAAGCATCCTCAAAAACCAGATCATGCCGTTCCTCAACAATTACATCACGCAGATGCATGAGCGCGGCAGTATGCGGGAAAACACCGCCCTGCTGGGAGCGCTTACGGCGCGGTACGAAAACGGGGACGTTACCAGGCTTCAGGAAACCTTTCTCAAGCTGATGGATTACAGCGCGTTTGCCGAACGATTTAAAAACATGGATGCGGCCACCTTGCTAAAGGTACTGGCAAATAGCGAATTTGAAAAAGCCTCCGGGCGAAACGAGGCCATGAACCAGCTAGCGGAAATCATAAAAAGAGGCGCGGCGGGCGAAGCCGGCATCGAAAACAAAATGGTATTTAAGGAGCTGATGCGGGCGCTGCTTTTAAATGAAAGCGTCTATATGCCGATCCTCCATTTGACCTTACCGCTCAATGTCAATGGAAGGCTCATGTTTTCAGAGCTTTGGCTTGACCCCGACGATGACGGGAAAGGCTTTCGCAATGCGGGGCAGGAACGTTTTGTCAAAGGACTGATCAAATTCGATATCAAGGACGTAGGATTTTTTGATTTATTTTTCCTGTACGGGACACAGACCGAAAAAATCAGCATCCAGCTAAATTATCCAAAGGATTTAGATGCTTCCGAGGGGGAGATCCGTACTGCTCTCAGCAAGATTTTAAGCGAAAACGGGATCGGACAGGAAGAGATCGTACTCGGATCAGAGGACGGGACGATTCCGATTTCTACCGCCTTCCCTACAATTTTTGAAAGGAAAAATTCCATAAATGTCACAGTTTAATGATGAAATGAATAAAAAAGCGGTCGCCTTGTCATACGACGAGGAAAGCAATGCCGCTCCGGTTATCGTCGCCTCCGGTTCTGGCTACCTGGCGCAGAAAATCGTAGAAACGGCCCGCAGCAACGGGATTCCGGTTTATGAGGATAATTCCCTGGCTACGGTTCTCTCGCAGATGGAACTGGGAAGTGAAATTCCCGAACAGCTCTATCAGGCGATCGTTGACATCTACGTTTATTTCCTGAATTTCGGGGCGAAAAACAAAAGCGGCGCAGGCCAGCAACAGCAGCAGGCGCAGCCTGACCAGGCAGCACAGCAAGATCAGAAGGCGCAGCAAGCTCAGACGAGCCAGCAAGCCCCAACACAGGCCACGCATCCAACTGAAACAAAGGGAACAGCTACAATGGATGATGCGACCGAAACGGCTGCAACGAACCGATCATCTGAGACAAACCGATAACTGCGGTAAAACGATTAGCGGCAGATATCCCGCAAACTGAACAACCCGCTAACTGCAAAATGGACAATCCGATAGCAAGACGGCAAACGGCCAATATCTGCGGCAGTCTGATAAAAACGTGACAAAACCCTGCTTTCGATACGTTGCAGGCACGGCAAAACCACGCTGCCAATATACAGCAAATCAGAAATAAAGTATTGACGAATCATCCGCAATATGTTTTCATAAAATAGAATGACAGCTTATCCATACTTTGCGAAAGGAACGAACCGATGGATTTATACCCGACATACCTTATGATGAACGGCCTTTCAGGGCTTAGGCAGACAGGCTCAACCGGGTCGCTTTACACAGGGCAGACCTCTAATCTTTCCACGACACTGACCTTTCTGGAGATTTTACAAAGCCTCCAGAAAGCGGAAAACAGTAAAAGCACAAGCGGCGCAGACAACGTTACCAGCCGTTCTGCCAAGGCTTCATCCGGCAATCTGTCAGCAGGTGCGGCCATGGACGCCATCTTCGAACGGGCAGCGGAACGTTATGGTGTAAACGTCGATCTGCTTAAAGCCATCGGAAAGGCGGAATCCAATTTCAATGCCTCTGCCAAATCGTCAGCGGGCGCGATCGGCGTCATGCAATTAATGCCAGGGACTGCAAGCTCGCTAGGCGTCACCAATCCTTACGACGCAGAGCAGAATATCATGGGCGGCGCAAAATACATATCACAGATGCTTAACCGTTATAATGGCAATGTCGAGCTGGCGCTTGCCGCATACAATGCAGGACCGGGAAATGTGAAAAAGTACGGCGGCGTTCCGCCATTTACCGAAACGCAAAACTATATCAAACGAGTGACCGGGTACATGGGAAGCAGCAATGCACAGGGAACAGCAGGCGCGACTGCGGCAACGGATACCGCCGATAAAACGACTAATAGCGATGCTTCTGCCAGCGGGTCAAAGTCCGGGACGATTGAAATCAAAACGGAAACACTGATCACGCTGTATAACCTGATGCGCGCGCAAATGGAAATGCAGTTAGCCAATAGTATGTTCTCCTTGGGTTCAGAAGACAGTCTTTTGTCGCTCTGATATTTCACAGCTTGCGGTAAAACAAAGCTGCTGCATTCCTCATGATTCCTCATGTTAAGCAAGGAGATTCATACGCAATCTTATTTAGCAACCCTTACATCAAAGAGCAGGCCACATCATGGCATCTGCTCTTTTTTATTTTTGTCCATCCCCTGCGGCAGTAACACAATGCTATTTGTAAAATGTACCGACCAAGCGGCCGAAATCGTTTTCCCATGCTCCTATGGCAATCGCACGATGCTGCTTGCAAAATGCGCAGCCCGGGCAGCCCGGTTATTGCCATTTGCCCCTGTTCGAATTCCCGGCGGCATATCTACTTCGCAACAGGGTGACCATTCCGTAGCGGCAGTTATTTTCAAAATATTCTGGTATTATGTTAAAAAAAGTGGTATCATAGTATCAAACGGAGCGGCATCATTTGCCAGACCGCTCTATATCATCACCCTGCAAAGGAGGGTTACTATGGCTACAAAATACGGTGGTTACACAGGTAAGGTGCTTTTGATCGATCTCACCAGCACTACTGCAAAATTATACCCATGGTCTGACCAGGAAAGAAAACGCTACATCGGCGGCAAAACGATGGCCGCAAAAATACTGGGCGACCAGCTTCCAAAGGATACCGATCCGCTCTCCGAAGAAAATATGCTCGTAATTACCACAGGGCCTTTTACCGGGTCTGGCGTCCCCAGCTCCAGCCGTTTCAACATTTCTACCCTGTCACCACAGACCGGGATCCTCACATCCTCCAACTGCGGCGGCAATTTCGGATATTATTTGAAAAAAGCCGGATTCGATGCGCTGATCATCAAAGGACGCAGCGAGAAACCCGTATGGCTGGAAATCTATAATCAAAGCGTTACCGTCCATAGCGCCTCCAAGCTATGGGGCATGCACACCAGCAAAGTCCAGGAGACGCTTGACGAAAAACTGAAGACCACTAACGGCAAGCATCGGAAAAGCGGGAAAATCGTCATCGGTCCTGCCGGGGAAAACCTTGTCCGTTATGCTTGTATCGCCAGCAATGAAAGACTGGCAGGACGCGGAGGAACCGGCGCTGTCATGGGTTCTAAAAACTTAAAAGCAGTCACAGCCTCCGGAACACATACGGTAAAAGTCCACGACAAAAAAGCACTGGATAAACTCAACCGAAAATGGTTTCGCTATCTGAAAAAGCATCCGCTTACGGGCGATCAGCTTCCAAGGCTGGGAACGGCCGGGCTGGTTTCCACCATGCAGATGAGGGGACAGCTCGCCACCAGGAACTATCAATATGGTCAATTTAACGACTATGAAAAAGTCAATGGAGAAACCTTGGCAGAAACCTTTCACATCGGCAACAAAGGCTGCCTGTCCTGTCCGATCAAGTGCGCCCGTACCGTGGAAATCGATGGCAAGGCGGTAAAAGGACCAGAACTGGAAACGCTCGGGCTTCTGGGTGGCGGCATCCTCAACAACGATATGAACCATATCCTCAGATGGAATTACGAGCTGGATGAACTCGGAATGGATACCATTTCCGCCGCCAACACGATCGCGTATGCAATGGAAGCCAATGAAAAAGGATTATGGGACAACGATCTGCAATTCGGCCAGGTCAGTGAAATCTCACAACTGTGGGAAGATATCGCACTGCGGCGCGGCATCGGGGATGAACTTGCCAACGGCTCGAAATGGCTATCGGAAAAATATGGCGGCAAGGAATTCGCCATTCATTCCAAGGGAATGGAGCTGGCCGCTTATGAACCGCGCCGGACGGTCGGCCTGGGGCTGGGCTATGCCGTATCTAACCGCGGCGGCTGCCACTTAAACGGTGGTTATATGGTTTTGCTCGAAGGACTGAGCATGAATGTGGATCAGCAAAATCCACACGGAAAGCCCGATTTGACGGTAATATTCCAGGATTTAATGGAAGCCACATCAGCATGCGGCCAATGCCTGTTTACTACATATGCTTTTTTCCCGCCACCGCTCATCCGCAACCCCAATAGCTGGTATACGAAAGCATTCTGCAAAGCAGTTCCGCATCTTGGACCTGTTTTGCGCCTGGTCAACAAATTTCCTGAAATGCTGTGCTTTCACCTGCCAGTCATTTTTAACCAGTCCAAAGCACTCAATCTGGTAACGGGCATGCCTTCCAGCTTCGGACGTTTTATCAAAGCCGGAAAACGCGGTTATACGTTGGAACGGTATATCAACACAGGGTTCGGAATCAGCAGAAAGGATGATTCCTTGCCGGAAAGGCTGACGAGGATTCCACAAATAGAAGGAGATGAAACGACCAAAGTTCCTTTGGAAAAGATGAAAAACGTATATTACGCTGCCAGAGGATGGTCACACGATGGGATTCCTACAGCGAAAACACTGCAAAAGCTGGGACTAAGCGAGCTTACAAAACAAATAAATCAGGAAAGCGAGACGTAAAACGATGGTATTAATTAAATTATTCGGAACATTGCGATTGAAAACCGGCTGCAAGCATGCCACCGCCGAAATAACCCATGTGAAGGAAGCCTGTGATATTCTTGCAGCGAAAACGGGACTTTCCCCGAAGGAGTTCAAAAAATGCGTCATCGCAATCAATGGAAAACCAAGTAATTTTCATGCCAGCCTACAGGATGGAGACGAGCTTGCTTTTTTCTCTCCATCCGGCGGCGGCTGATCTTTGGCATACGCATAACAGGAGGTGAACTGTCATGACATATCGAATCACGTCCGATTGTATCGGCTGTACGCTTTGCGCGAAGGAATGCCCTACAGGAGCAATCAGCGGTGAAATGAAATCCGTCCAGCACATTGATCCCACAAAATGCATTCATTGCGGGCTTTGCGGCAGGCTCTGCCCAAAAGGCGCTGTGCAGGATGAGCTAGGGCAGCTTTGCGAGAGGCTTCCGCGCAGCAAATGGGAGCATCCACAAATTGACCGAAAGACTTGCGTCGGTTGCAGCCTTTGTGTGGAAAACTGCCCGCAGGACTGCCTGTCCATCGAAGCGCCACAGAATCACGGCGATATCAATACGATCGCTATATTAGAAGATGAAACGGCTTGTATCAGTTGTAAAATCTGTGCTGATGTGTGTCCCGTTTCAGCGGTCAGCTTTGGCGATATGGAAGGGACTTTGGCAAACGACTGCGATACCAAAAGCAACCATGATATGGCGCAAACGCTCAATACGGCTTTTTGCAGAACATATCAAGGCGTCTTTAAAGCCGGTATGAATTTCATTCCGTGGGGAATGCCCGAAACCTTGACTGGCGCTGGAATGATCAAAAAGCTTCCGGCCTGGATTCGAGAAAAAGGATTTGATAATGTACTGATCGTCACGGACCAGGTTCTCCGGCAGCTCGGGCTACTCGACAGCTTGTTAGAAGCTATGGCAGACGCGGATGTTGACTATACGATTTATGATGGCGTACAGCCAAATCCTACAGATATCAATGTCAAAGAGGGACTGGCGCTTTTCCATGAAAATAACTGCCAGGCGATGGTCGCTTTTGGCGGCGGCTCATCGATGGACTGTGCCAAAGCCATCGGGGCGCTCGCCGTGAAAAAGAGAAAAAGCGTCGAACAGTTGCAAGGACTTTTCCGGGTTTTGCATCGAATCCCATGCATTTTCGCAGTCCCTACGACTGCGGGAACTGGTTCGGAAACTACAGTAGCCGCAGTAATCACCAATGCCGAAACGCATCACAAAGCATCCATGAACGATACCTCCCTAATGCCAAAATATGCGGTGCTTGATCCAGAGCTTACGGCGGGTCTTCCGCCTAAGGTTACTGCCACCACCGGAATGGATGCCCTCTGTCATGCAGTCGAGGCATATACCAATAATACATATAACAGCAAACTGGAAAAGGATCTTGCTGCAAAAGCTGTAAAGCTTATTTACGATAACCTATATGAGGCGTATTGCCACGGGGAAAACCTGGAAGCACGGATCAATATGCAGCTTGCCGCCTTTTATGCAGGACGTGCTTTTACAAGGGGCTGCGTTGGTTATGTCCATGCCGTAGGGCATACACTGGGCGGACTTTATGGAACTGCGCACGGACTTGCCATGTCTGTCATCCTGCCGCACGTCATGCGCCAGTTCGGGCCTGCTGCCCACAAAAAACTGGCTCGCCTTGCGGAAATCTGCGATATGGAGGGAAAAGACGATGCGGAAAAAGCCAATGCTTTTATCACTTGGATCGAAGAAATGAAAGCCAAAATGGATATTCCGGCAGGGCTGGATGTGATCCGCGAGGAAGATATTCCACAAATTATCAAATGGGCGATGAAAGAAGCGAATCCGCTTTATCCCGTTCCTGTTATCTGGGGGGAAAAGGATTTTAAAAAGCTGCTGCACACCATCAGGCAGGTTTCATAAAATGAAAAATACCAGAACAAAAACAGAAGGCAGAAACAGAAGCGGGCATTTTGGCGCAGGCGAGCACCGAAAAACGAAAAACAATAGCAGAGACTGCCACGATTAAAAACACAAAATAAGAAGATACTTCGGCGCGGGCGAAGCATCGAAGCAACAAATTACAGCTTGAAGTAGCACATATGTGTGTTTTGTGTGAAATCGCTAAAACAGAGTAGCAAATACAAATGATCCAGTGTTTGCTACTCTGTTTTCAATCATGATAGTGTGCTAACCATATTCGCAACGTGTATAAGGATACCAGAAAATGGTTTCGCCCGCTGCAACAATTGAAATAAAAGTAGCATTTTTTAAAAAAGCGGCAGATGCTACTCAGATTATCTCATTTTGCATAATCACAAGGCATTCTTCCAATTTCATCATCAAACGGCTTGTTCTCCGCATCAAACGACGCATTCCCTGCTGCAAATCATCAACAAATTCATCAACGCATGATATGATCAGTTTTCCACGCCATACGGTTTGAGCTGCCTCATATAATTGATGACGTCCGCCCTGTAATCGCTTTCACAGTTCCATTTGCTATCTGGCGTAATAACCATGTTATATTTCGTCTCTGCATTATACGGCTTCCATTCCGAAATCAGGTCATTGTTCGGATTTCCCGTTTTTGCAAAGGAATACAGCATGGCCTGCGCCTGTGCGATCAAATCATCGGACATTTTTTCAGGATCGCCCGTCAATTCAGAGTATCCATCCTTCGTGCCAAATTCGAAGCAAAGATCCATGCAGTGCATCGCCCGGCCATAAGGGGAAACCTCAGCGGATTCGCCGTTATATTCTATGACCTCCTCCATATCAGGCGCATATTCCCAATAATACAGATATGTATTCTCATTATGCTGGGATTGCATTTCTGCGATCATCTGCGTCGGATAATTAAAGTAGATTTCATTGTACAGATCCATTGCCTGCTTCACTGGGTCATCACCCATGGCGAGAAAATTATCATAAAAACCATCCACTTCAACGCCATAATATCTTCCATACGCATCAGATCGTGCAGTATCGGTTTCTACCATATAGTCATAGATGGACTGTGGGTCAGAAATCGGATCGGAAATGCTGTTATCCCAATCCACCGCATTCCAGTCTTCCTCTCCATTCGTACCGCCGATAAGCAGGTCGATATCAGCCGCCGCACCGTTTTGCAAATCCTCCCACCACGTTTCAGAAATGATCTTGCCATCTGCGCAGCGCAGACCCGGATGCGCCCTGCCTAATTGATCTACGATGTCTGAAATATTTTCCGAAATATCTTCATCCGTCAATGCCGCTGCTTCCTCAACAGTCTTGACGCCCAGCATATCGAAAATAATTTCCGAATTCTTTTTCACCGTATCCTTTGATACCGCTTCCCGCGACTGCGTGCCGCTGTTGATGACTGCCCGGTTAAAATACCGGTGCGTATCCTGGTCAGCCATCAGCATTTCGACTGCACCGCCTCCAGCGGATTGTCCCATGATCGTAACGTTGGCAGGATTGCCGCCAAACGCCGATATATTTTCACTCACCCATTTTAATGCCTGCGTCTGGTCCAGCTTGCTCAGGTTGATCGCATCTGCGTATTCATCCGTATATCCTTCTAAAACGGACATATCGACACCGCCCATGATCGACATCCTGTAATTAATCGTTACAAACACACAATCCTCACCTTCTGGAAGATTTCTGACAAAGTATTCGCCATCATAGGAAGGATCGGAACTACCGCCCCAGATACAGCTTCCGCCATGAATAAAAACGATCACCGGCTTGTCTTTCGTCTCTACATCCTTAGTCCAGATATTTAAGAACAGACAATCCTGGGAACATGGATCTTGGGAGGCCACTTCTACCTCATCGTATGGCTGGATACAATTCTCCCCAAATGAGGTCGCTTCTATTTTATCATCTGTAGTTGTCGTCACATCCGTTGCTACCTGGAACGGCTTCATATTTCCGTACCGAATGCCCAGAAATTCCGCTACGCCCTCATTGTCCTGTCCTGTGTACGTCCCCGTAGGCGCTTCCACACTTGGTGCAGAACTGCCACACCCAAACAAGCACATGGCAAACAGCAATACACCCGCACAGGAAAGCGTCAATAATACTCGCTTCATCTTTATTCTCCTTTCAATATAAGTTTTAACACAAATGATTTTTACGGACAAAATGCACAGCAGAGTTTATAATGTCATATACTTTTTCTGCATTTTCATCGCAAGCCATGATTCAATGAGCGCTCCCTTGCGGCGATGCCGTGCCAATCACTGCGTTTATTATATCCTCAAACCGGGCGTTTTAATATAGTACGATCGTACTGTTTGCTCTAAAAGCTGCACTTTTTGATCAATTCATATCTGCTTTTTACATCCATTTTTTTATAAATATGTGATAAATGCTGCTTTACTGTGCTTTCTGATATGTAAAGAGTTTTCGCAATCTGCGGGTTGCTCATTCCTTTGCATACAGCCATAGCAACCTCAATCTCCCTGGATGTCAGCTTATACTCCCTGCCAACCTGCGAAAAATCTCCAATGTGCTCGGCATCAATCCCGAATGCTGTCGGCATATAATAGTCTGTCCGCACTGAATCTTTTCTCGCAATCATGTAAAGTGTCAGCCCACACACAATCAAATACAAAATATGCGCAGGATCAAAGCTAGAGAATAAGATATTGTTTGGCACAACATCCTTGCAGGAAATGACGTCCCAATTCGTAATGTAGATCATGTAAACTGTTAAACAAGCGCTAAGAAAAATCGTCCAACGTTGCGGCTTATCGCCTTTTATTTTTAGTGCGCCATACAAAACAAATCCCAGGGTTATCAGAATGACCGTAATATCAAATGTTACATTGAAATATAGCATGATGCTTGACGCAGCCTGTTGCCCGACTGGCATCACATCTGGAATGAATTTCACCAACAGGTTCAGTCCATCAACACAAAAACCATAAATCGCCGTATAAATAGCAAATCCCTTTGCGTTAATAATATACGGATTGCCGGATATGACGATAATTACTGAAATCCATGAGGCCACCACACAGAAATAGGCAACATCTGATAAAGTTGTCAAAATATAAAACAACCCCACAGGTATTTCCAACTGCGTAAAAAAAGTCACAAACATTTCAAAAACGGTATAGAATAAAAATGAACACAAAAGAGCTGAAACCATACGATATAATTTCCCCGTCCGCCGAAATGAAAAACGGATATAAAGCGTTGCCGAGACAGTACAGGCAATAATGCTGATAATATAAAGCAGCATATTTGTAAACATTGATAGAATAATCATATCACCATAATATCCATATTCCCTACAATTTTCAACACCTTTTCACTGCGAATTAACTTACCACAAACTGGTATTATCGAATTACTTATCGTGCGTTTGTCAATCCAAAGGGTTAATGATAAGCAAAGATCTCAGCTCCATGTTTCACCATTTTAGTCATCTCTACCAATCAAAATTTCCCAGGTTTGCAGGTTTCGCCGCAAAAAAATTTCCATGTCAAACACGGGTTTTTCTTTATACAACAAAGAACCTGATATAACAACCAGGTTCTTGCTTGTTTATTGACTTATCATGCTCATCTAACTATTATCACGAAGAAAAGAACCAATTATGCTCTCCCTCAACCTACGCAATTTCCTATGTGAAGCTTACGACTTTATATCCCCGCAATCACTCCACGATTCTCCTTACCGTAATAATTCCGCCCGGATCATGGACGTTCGATACTTTGATCCCGCCTCTGCTTGTCGAAGCATGGATGATCTTGCCGCCACCCATGTAAATCGCCACATGGCCGGAATAGCAGACCAGATCGCCGGCCTTCGCTTCACTGAGCGAAACGCCCTTTCCACAATATGCCTGCTGCCCGGAAGTTCTCGGAAGGGAAATGCCAAACCTGCTATAAATCGCCTGTGTGAATCCAGAATGCTTTGTATAATTGTTGCGTAAAACCAGAACAATCCGCACCGTTTTCCGGGCTGGTGCCTCCAGCTACATATGGATTGCCCGCAAACTGTACCGCATAGCTTGCGATCGCGGCACCATTGCCGCTGCCCATGACATGACCTTTGTAGTCAGCGGCAGCATTATGCTTCGGCTTCGCCTCTTCCTTCGGTTTTTCCTTTATCCCCTTATAGATAACCGTATCCGTGGACTCCTGGAGAACCGTCGTATCGACTACCGTCGATGTCAGGGAAACGCCATTGACACTGGTCACTTGATTCGTCACCACCTGGCTGCCCGCCGTGCCGGTACTTTTTACCTGCGTATCACCGACGTACATATCTTCCGTCTCTTCGTAGGCTTCGCCCACATCCATCGCTGCCACCGAACCTGTCTCGGCGTTGATCGTTACGGAAAACAATGGCTCATCCGTGCTGTTTTTCTCCAAAATATACGATACGGCTTCCCCTTCGGTCAAAACAAGCGGAGGTTCCTTCCCTCCACGCTCTAAAGTTTTATCCTCTGCGCAAATTTTCTTATCCACGACGATGGAGTTAATCTGTGCGCCATCCGGCGCATACGCTTCCATAACGGATGCGATGACTTCTTCCGCAGTCTCTTTATCTTCTACCAGAAACAACTCCTCATTTCCAGCTTTCACAACATAAGGATCTTCAACTTTCGTCCCGTCCGCATAAACAGCATACGGCTTCGTAATATACAGCCCCAATAGCAGCATTACCGTCATCAGGAAAGCAACTGCTATGGTCAGCTTCTTGCGGTAACTGTATTTCTCAAATTCAGTAATCATATGATCTTCTTCCGTACTACAAAACATAAATAGAAATAATAACGTGCAAGATAGAATTATTATACAGGAAAAAGCACCCTGTTTGAACCCAAACAAGATGCTTTTCACATAATCTTCAAACTCTGTTCGCCATAAATATGCGTTCTTGCCATCAAGCTGCACTTTTTTCGCCAAATTTCCCGCAAATCTTCTGCTCGCTAGCCGCAATGCCTTCGCTGTAAAACAGCATCCCGGGAAAATCGAAACCAAAGCTCCAATTCCGGCGTTTTTAGGAAACAGTGGCATTGTCCGTAAATTTCGACAGATGCATCCGTAAGCCTCGATACTAGATACCCATAAATTTCAGCACCGTGCGCACAAACCTCAGTGCTATGCATTCCCTGCGCGAACGCTCATAGCCACACACTATGTATTTGCCTAATTAAAAGCTCATATCTCCGCATCCTTTACCGATTCAAATTCTTCGACCATCTCCTCCGACGGTTTGCTCAGCAGGCTGCAAACAACGATCGCCAAGGATGAAAAGAGGAATCCCGGAATGATTTCATAAACATCAAAGATCCCGCCCGACAGATTATACCACAGCAAATCCACCACGCCGCCTGTAATCATCCCTGCGATCGCACCCGGAAGCGTCATTCGCTTCCAGAACAGGGAAAACAGGATCAGCGGGCCAAAAGTCGAGCCAATGCCGCCCCATGCACAGGACACCAGATTAAAAATAGAACTGTTTGGATCCATGCCCAAAAACAATGCGATAATCGATACGATGGCAACCGCCACACGGCTGACCCATACCAGTTTCTTATCATTGGCATCCTTTTTAAACAGGATCGCATAAATGTCCCTCGAAACAGAGGACGCCGTTACCAAAAGCTGCGAGCTGGCTGTACTCATCGTTGCCGCCAGAATCGCAATCAGCAGAATCCCGGCGATCACCGGGTTGAACAGTGCATTGATCATTTCCATATAGATTGTTTCGCTGTCCGCAAGATCCGGCATGAACGCTTTTCCCACAAGGCCGACAAAGATCGCAGCCGCCAGCGTGATAATCACCCAAAACATCGCAATTCGCCTTGAGGTCTTGATCATTTCCGAATTTTCGATCGCCATAAACCGAACCAGGATGTGCGGCTGTCCGAAATATCCCAGCCCCCAGCCCAGCGCTGAGGCCAGCAAAAATCCATTGATCCCGCCGCCATCTGCGTTTTGCGGAAAGAACGCCAGAGTTTCCTCCGTAAGCTGTGACAGTTTCATCGTAACTGCATCGATCCCGCCAACATGAACGCAGGCGACGATCGGTACGATGAGCAGTGCAAAGAACATGATCGTTCCCTGAATCGTATCCGTCCAGCATACGGCAGTGAATCCGCCTGTCGCTGTATAAGCCAAAATAATAACCGCAACGATGATCAAACCAACGGTATAATCAATGCCGAAAACCGTCGTAAACAGCTTCCCGCCTGCCACAAGCTGCGAGGATGTGTACACCAGGAAGAAGATTACGGTAAAAATCCCCGCTACCATGCGCAGCACATGCTTTTTATCGCGGAAACGGTTTTCAAAAAAGTCCGGCAGCGTGATCGCATTTCCCGCAACCTGCGTATATTTCCGAAGCCGCCTGGCGACGAACATCCAGTTGAGGTATGTCCCCAGTGCCAATCCTACAGCCGTCCAGATCGCCTCCGAAGTTCCCGCATAGAGGACATACGCAAGCCCCGGCACGCCCGTAAGAAGCCATCCGCTCATGTCCGAAGCCTGCGCCGACATAGCGACCGCAATCGGCGGAAGCTTCCTGCCGCCTAAGATATACTCCGACATTCCATCATCTTTGTTATAATATTTCATTCCAATGGCGACCATGATCCCCAAATATATGACGAACACGGCGCCGATAATTATCGTATCCATTCAGTCTTTTCTCCTTTTGTCAGCTTTTTTCATCGGAGCTTTTCACAAAGCATGCGTTGCTGGTCTTTTGCAAAACGCACGCGCTGGCCTTCTTGTAAAGCCGCGCCTTTCTGCCCTTCCGCAAAGCTGCATATTTTATCATTTACTTTTTCTCAATCCTGTCAGTTCCCATATAGCCGCGAAGCGCCTCCGGAATAACGACCGAACCATCCGCCTGCTGGTAGTTTTCCAGGATAGCGGCAACAGTCCTTCCCACGGCAAGTCCTGACCCGTTAAGCGTATGAACGAATTCCGGCTTGCCTTTTTCCGCCGGCCTGAAACGGATATTCGCCCGCCTTGCCTGATAGCTCTCAAAATTACTGCAGGAGGAAATCTCGACATATCTGCCGTAGCTTGGCATCCACACCTCGATATCATAAGTCATCGCCGAGGAAAAACCCAGATCTCCCGTGGAAAGGCGCACGACCCGGTATGGGATCTCAAGCTTCTGAAGCACCGTTTCCGCTGCTTTCGTAAGCGACTCCAGCTCGTCATAAGAGGTTTCCGGCTTTACAAACTTAACCAGCTCAACCTTATTGAACTGATGCTGCCTGATCAGCCCCCTCGTATCCCTTCCGGCAGAGCCTGCCTCTTTGCGGAAGCAAGGAGTATAAGCCGTATAATACACCGGAAGCTCGTCTTCACTCATGATTTCGTTCATCCGCAAATTCGTTACCGGAACCTCCGCAGTCGGGATTAAAAAGAAATCCTTCGCAGGTACATGGAACATATCATCCTCAAACTTAGGAAGCTGCCCTGTTCCTGTCATCGCATCCCGGTTCACCATAAACGGAGGCAGGATTTCCGTGAATCCGTGTTCTTCCGTATGAAGGTTCAGCATAAAATTGATAACGGAACGCTCCAGCCTCGCACCTGCACCCTTGTATACGGTAAACCTTGCGCCGGAAATCTTCGCTGCCCTTTCGAAATCCAGGATATCCAGATCCGCGCCGACATCCCAATGCGCCTTCTGCTCAAAATCAAAGGTACGCGGCGTTCCCCATTTTCGAAGCTCGACATTATCGGAATCATCCGCTCCTTCCTGCACCTCGCTGCATGGTGTGTTCGGTATATTGAGCAACGCATCCCGCAGCTTTGCTTCTACCTCGCTTACCTGGCTGTCAAGCGCCTTAATTTCCTCCGACAGCTTTTTCATTTCGGCCATTAGCTCTGTCGTGTCCTTGCCTTCCTTTTTGAGCTTAGGGATCTGCTTCGAAGATACGCTCTGCTGATTTTTCATCTGTTCCACCTTAGCCAGCAGCGCACGTCTTTCTTTATCATATTCCAAAACACGATCAATGCCAAAATCTCCTTGGCCTCTCGATACAACAGCTTTTTTCACGTTGTCGAAGTCTTCTCTGATTCTCTTGATATCTAACATGTTCTTCCCTCCGTCTATTTTAGAATAAGTTTTTCTTATACAATATGTACAAATCCGTAAGCTGCCCGATCTTTTCCTGCATTTCGATCTGCAAGGAGGACGCAGTATCGTAATCTCCCGTATCAAGCGCCTGCTTGATCCTGGTCAAAAGGCAGTAATCGTCAAGGGTATCCCGCCCCAGATGGTTTCGAAGACGCTGTATCTTTTCCCAGTTGCTCCTGTCATAATCAACGCAATCCATGTCGTCATGAGCCTTGCTGCATGTCCTGATCAAATCCATATTGTCCGGAATGATCCTGTTATGCAGCTCCGTCGCCCACTGGTCGAGAATCGCCTCCCGGTAAGACTCAAGCGCAATATCCGTCATCACATCATCGCGTTTAAAGATGTGCAGTTTTTCAGGGTATTTTTCAAAGGCGAGCAGATTTTCCCACACGGTACTCGGTGCTTTGCCAAAATACTTGTCGCGCTCTTCCTGCGTGTATTCATCGAAAACATCCCTTTCGCTTCTATATACCCTGTCTTTTTCCAGATAAAAGTCCTCTTCCCCATATTCCTTGGAAATGGAATGCTCCAGATCCTCTGGGGTTTTCTTTCCCTCCAACGCATGTTTGATGCCATCCAGCATGGCCATGTAGGACGCCGCCAGCACGAGATAGGTATTGCTCTTCGGATTCGGCGCGCGCAGTTCAAATCTTGTCGCCAAAGGATTTCCTATCTCCCTGACGAGACCGACCAGCACCGTCCTGTTTCTGGACGGCAGCTTCGCACTATGCCCCAGGGAAGTAACCGTGCAGACCGGCGCTTCATATCCGGGCTTCAATCTGTTGAGCGAATCATTGGTGGAGCTTACAAATGGGTTTACCACATCGTAATTTTTCAGAAGCCCCATCAGCGCACCAAATCCCACAGGACTCATAAATTGGTTTTCGGGATCGGACGGTGCGAAGAGATTGACCAGCCTGCCGCTTTTCAAACGAGCAGCAACACCCATATGAGTATGCTCCCCATTTCCAGCGACGCCCTCCATCGGTTTCGCCATGAACGTAACTTCCAATCCATATGTCCTGAATATATCGCGCACGACATATTTGATCTGGTTCTCATTATCCGCCGCCTGAACCGCTGACGAATATTTCCAGTCGATTTCAAGCTGCTCCATCACATGGTCGTAATTTCCCGAATTTCCCAGCTTGGCCTTGACGCCACCGACCTCCTTGTGTCCCATTTCCATATCAAAGCCATACTTCTGAAGTACCACCATGGTTTCTTCGAGCGCTGTCCTCACCGGACCTGTCGTTCTTTTCCAGTATTGCTCCTTTAGCATCTGCGCCGTGGAAAGTTGCTCCCGGTCGGCGTCATCGTCAGGCGTTTTCACCCAGAATTCCAGCTCGGTCGCCGCAGTGATGATAATTTCATCGATGTCCTCTACGCAATCGATATCCAAATAGTCAAATACATAAGGGTATTCTTTTAGCAGGTGCATCAAATCCTGTTTAAAATTGTAAACGGCGTCCCGCAGCATCACGCGCGAACCCACCCGCTCCGAATCATTGTGAACGAGGGAAGAGGGAATCCGCAACGTACCTACCGGCAGTCCTGTCTGCGAATCGAGATAATTGAAGTTATGATCGACAAACCAGTCAACCGTGGTGTCCGGGATAATATCTACTTTGGCATTATTCAGCTTCGCAATCCGGGGAAGCACTACGCTGGATCCGTCTGTCTGTACACCTGATTCAAGAAACTTGGGGATATCATCCAAAAATTCCTCTACCGGTATCTTTTCATCAGTATCATGACCTCCCACATCGATGCCCACCAGCGATACGAATTTCACCTCCGGATGCCATTCCAATGCCGCTCGTATGTCCTCCGGGGCGTGTTTGTCTTTTGGCAATGTGAAAAGCATTTTATTCAAGTCATAATTTAACATAGCTTTCTCTCCTTCAATTCTCCGTCTCCTTTCCTGCTGCCGTTTTACGTTGAAAATAAGTCAGAACATTCCCGCTGAACCTGAGAAAGGCAATGGGAATGTCCTGAACAATTACTTTATTCGCTTAACATGTTCAAATATTTTTCAAGCTCCTGCAAATATTCACCGTATTTCGCCCAGTCACCGCTCTGCTGTGCCTGCTGTGCATTGGTGAAGGCTTCCTGTGCCAATGTTATGATCTCGGTCTGGCTCAAGGCTTCCGAAGGTGTTTCCTGCTGTCCTTCTTGCTGTCCTTCGCCTTCCGAAGTTTCCTCAACGCTGCCTTCTCCGAAGATCGAATTGAGCGCTTCCGCAAGGGTCGGCTCATAAGCGATCCTGTCTCCATAAGCCACGATTACCCGCTTGACTTCCGGAATGCTGGAATTTGTCGCTTCCAGATATACCGGTTCGATATAAAGAAGCGAATCTTCGATCGGAACGATGAACAGATTTCCTCGGCTGTAGCTTGACCCGGACGAATTCCACAATGAAAATTCCTTGGAAATTTCCGTATTCTGGTCAATCTGTGCCTCGATCTGCATCGGGCCATATACGGTCTTGCTCTTCGGCATCTGATAAAGTACCAGGCTGCCGTATTGATCGCCGTCGCTTCTGGCAACGAGAAGCCCCATCAGGTTTCGCTTGTCCTTCGGCGTGAACGGAATGGTGCTTACGAATTCTGCGCTTTCCTCGCCCGGAAGCTTCATGATATAGTAATTCGGCGTCATTTTCTGTTCTTTTGTGCCGTAGATTTCGCTGGAGATTTCCCACATATCTTCGTTCTGGTAGAATACCTTCACGTCATTCATATGGTATCTCTGATATACCTGTGCCTGGATATTCAACAGCGTATTTGGATATCTGATATGCGCCCTGATTGCATCCGGCATTTCATCCAAATCCTTAAATAAGTCAGGATATATCTTCTTAAAGGTCTGTGCGATCGGGTCGCTGTCATCTACAATATAGTAACTCGTTGTTCCATTGTATGCATCGATGACTACCTTAACCGAATTGCGGATATAATTCGTCGCATTGCCCTGCTGATACGGCTCGGAATACGGATACATGGTCGTATGCGTATAGGCATCGATGATCCAGTACAGGTTTCCATCTTCCGTAATCATATATGGGTCGCCGTCATACTCCAGGTATGGCATAATCTCCTGCACTCTTGCCTTGATGTTCCGGTTGATCAAGATCTTGGAATCATTGTTGATATTGCCGGAAACCAGCATCTTGAGGCTGCGTTCCCTGATGGCAAACATGAAACGGTTGAGCGGGTTCAGCTTAATTCCCGCATCGCCTTTATAC
>CAJUEB010000003.1 GCA_910585135.1 uncultured Eubacteriales bacterium | reverse complement strand
CCAATATCAACAAGGATGCCGAAGCCTGCATAAAGGCGGGGCGGACGCTGCAATATGACATTTTGGCTGCTGATATGTATCATATCCTTTCTGATCAAGATCTGTATCGCTTTTCCGATAAGGTTGTGCGGCCATATGTGGGACGTGGGCGAGAAGATGCTGTTCATGCCGCTGATGGCTCGCAGGATATGTAATCCGTTTAAAGGTGGTGTATGGGGGATGACGCAGCCCCTGAAATGCAATCGGCGCAGCAGGCATTTTTGCGGGAACGCCATTGGCAGAAGCGTTAGACACGAAATACCGATTAGAATAAAAGTTAAGATTTTTCTGCCCCTATGGGTGATTTGAAAGGTAAAACCCTTGAAAAAAGACGCCTGAAAGAGTATAATGAAAAACGGTGGTTGTTACGGCATTGCCGTAATGAAACATTTCGGAAAGCATGCTGCGGCAAGCTTTGATGCGATAACAGCACAGTTGTTTAGGATTGAATTCAAATATGGAGGATTTGTAAATGAAAGTTTTAGTAATTAACTGCGGTAGTTCATCGTTGAAGTATCAGGTTTTGGATATGACCAACGAGGTTCTTCTCTGTAAAGGACTGGTTGAAAGAATCGGCATGGAAGGTTCTGTCATTACGCATACCAAGACAGACTGTGAAAAATTTCAGCTGATCGTGCCGATGGAAGATCATAAGGATGCGATTTCGCATGTCCTGATGGCGATCCAGGATGAAAACCACGGCGTGATCAAGAATATGAGCGAACTCGGCGCAGTTGGGCATCGTGTTGTACATGCGGGTGAAAAGTTCGCACATTCGGTATTGATCGACGATGCAGTGATTGCGGCTTTGGAAGAGTGTATCGATTTAGCACCGCTCCACAATCCGCCAAATCTTCTCGGTATCGCAGCATGTAAGGAATTAATGCCGGATACACCGATGGTAGGCGTATTCGATACAGCGTTCCATCAGACAATGCCGCCTGAATCATATATTTATGCGCTTCCTTATGAATACTATGAAAAGTACGGCGTAAGAAGATACGGCTTTCACGGGACGAGCCATAAATATGTAGCGGAGCGGGCTTCCGACATTCTCAACGTAAATCTTGACGACCTGAAGCTGATTACCTGCCATCTGGGCAACGGTGCTTCCGTATCGGCTATCAAGCGCGGCAAGTGCATCGATACATCGATGGGATTCACACCTCTTGAGGGTCTGGTAATGGGAACGAGAAGCGGTGATATCGACCCGGCGATCGTAACATATATCAGGGAAAAGGAAGGCTTGGATCAGGGCGTTGCCAATGAAATTCTCAATAAGAAGTCAGGCGTTCTGGGAATTTCCGGCGTTTCCAGTGATTTCAGGGATCTGGAAGCCGCAGCTGAGGAGGGCAATGAAAGGGCTCTGCTGGCGCTCAAAGTATTTGCGCATAAGGTTCGCTTTTACATCGGCGCTTACATCGCAGAAATGAACGGCGTGGATGCGATCGTATTTACGGCAGGCGTCGGTGAAAACGACATTTCCATGCGTGACATCATCTGTAACGATCTCGGAAACCTGGGCATTAAGCTCGACTTGGTCAAGAATAAGGTAAGGGGCAAGGAAATGATCATTTCCAGGGATGATTCGAAGGTGAAGATTATCCTGATCCCGACAAATGAAGAGTTGATGATAGCAAGAGATACCTATCACATCGTTTCCAATCACTAAATTTCGCATTTTAAAAAATAGTGGTTGACAAATAACACCATGAAACGGTATACTTTAAGAGTTGCAAATTAGCGCAGGAGAAATCCTGATGAACGGAACATATAGACAAAGGAGCAAAAGGAGGTGTAAATATGGCAGTACCTAAGAGAAGAACTTCAAAGGCGAAGAGGGATATGCGAAGAGCGCAGAACATGAAGAAGAAAGCGCCTGGGCTTTCCATTTGCCCACAGTGCCACGAGCCAAAGCTTCCGCATAGAGTTTGCCCTAACTGTAACTATTACGACGGGAAAGAAATCGTAGCGTCCGAAATGTAGGTTACGGGTCGAGGTGGAAACCAGGAGCTTATGAGAGCAGCATCTTTTGAGATGCGAAAAAGCTGGAATTGATTGGAGCAGGACGATTTGTTCTGCTCCGTTTTTCATCATGCGGGCAAGCTGGCCGAACTCATGAACAAAAAACAGTATTTGCAAGGAGGCGTGAAGATGTTATTCATCGAATACCCTAAATGCACGACGTGCAAGAAAGCGAAAAAACACCTGGAAAGCTTGGGCGTAGCTTTTGAGGACCGGCATATCGTCGAGGAAAATCCGACTGCCGATGAGCTGAAACAGTGGATCGCGCAGAGCGGTTATCCAGTCAAGAAATTTTTTAACACCAGCGGGGTGAAGTACAGGGAACTAGGCTTAAAGGACAAGCTGCCGCAAATGACCGAAGCGGAACAGATCGCGCTTTTGGCTTCCGATGGAATGCTGGTCAAACGGCCGCTCCTAATCGATGGCGACAAAATCTTGGTGGGGTTTAAGGAAAAGGAATGGAATTTTGATTGACTTTTTAAATTTTAATTGACATTTCGCCGAAATAGGAATAATATAGTACCAATAAAAGGGAGTAGCGGTGCAGCAATGCATGTGCGGTATCGTCAGCGCGATGGCTAGCCATCCGGTCCGTAATGAAACAGCGAGACTTTTATTGCATGTTTTATGCAATAAAAGTCTTTTTTCTTTTTCGGCTTTTTCAGCCAAAATTGCGTAAAAACATGGCGAGGGAAGATACTATAAGAATGAAAGGAAGTTTCAGCATGAAAGAATTTTATCAGATGACCGCAGAACAGGCTAAGATGCAGGTCAATGGCGCACTCGCGCCGTTAACGGAGGAGCAGGTAAAGAAAAATCGTGAACAATATGGACCGAATGCGCTGATAGAAGGACGGAAGAAATCAGCAGTGCGCATTTTTTTGGAGCAATTTACGGATTTTCTCGTCATTATCCTGATCATTGCGGCGATCGTGTCAGGTGTACTGGGCGATGCGGAAAGCGCTGTCGTAATTCTGGTCGTGATTACGATTAATGCCATATTAGGTACTGTGCAGACGCTGAAGGCGGAGCAGTCCTTGGATAGCCTGAAAAAAATGTCTGCCCCCGAGGCGAAGGTGTTCCGAAATGGGCAGTTCGTTAAAATTCCCGCTGCTGATATTACGGTGGGGGATCTTGTAAGCCTGGAAGCGGGCGATTTCGTTCCGGCAGACGGACGGGTCACGGCGAATGCAGGCATGAAGGTCGATGAAAGTGCATTGACAGGAGAAAGCCTGGGGGTCGAGAAGGAGCTTGCGGCGATTGAAGGAAAGATGCCGCTTGGTGATCGGCGTAATATGGTGTATTCCGGCAGCTTTGTCACATATGGGCGCGGGGAATTCCTGGTGACATCAATTGGCATGGAGACGGAAGTAGGAAAAATCGCATCGCTTTTGAAAAGCACTTCCGAAAAGAAGACGCCGTTACAGGTGAACCTGGATAACTTCGGCAAGAAGCTTTCTATCCTGATTCTCATTTTCTGTGGAATCCTGTTCGGGATCAGCGTTTTCCGGGGAGAGCCGGTATCCGATGCATTTATGTTTGCTGTTGCGCTGGCAGTTGCGGCAATCCCGGAGGCGTTAAGCTCGATCGTCACCATCGTGCTGTCCTTCGGCACACAGAAAATGGCGAAGGAGCATGCGATCATCAGGAAGCTACAGGCAGTTGAAGGCTTAGGAAGCGTGTCGGTCATTTGCTCTGATAAAACCGGAACGCTAACACAGAACAAAATGACGGTCATGGATTATTACGTTTGCGGCAGACAGATCGCAGTGGATCAGGTCGATTTGGCATCAGCGGCGGAATTACAGCTTTTGCAGGCTAGTATGCTGTGCAATGATGCGACAAAATCATCCGGCAAGGATATCGGCGATCCGACGGAAACCGCTCTCATCGATGTTGGCGTCAAGCTGGCAAGGCCATATGAAACGGAACGGGCGGAAAACGAACGCATCGGTGAAATTCCATTTGACAGCGACAGGAAGCTCATGTCCACTTGCCATAAAATGAAGGAAGCTTATGGAACGCGCATTGCGGCAGGTGAAACGGTGATGCTGACGAAGGGCGCAGTTGACGTCCTCTTGAAGCGGGTGGCGGAAATACAGACGCCGCAAGGAATCAGGGAAATCAGCAGGGAAGATAAGGAGCAGATCGAAGCCTGTAACGAGGGCTTTTCCAAAAACGGCCTGCGCGTGCTGGCCTTTGCGTATAAGAAGGTTTCGGAAGGCTTCCAGCCGGATGCAGGGGATGAAAATGATCTGGTCTTTCTGGGACTGATTTCGATGATGGATCCGCCGCGGGAGGAATCGATGGCGGCAGTCGCCGATTGTATCAGCGCCGGAATCAAGCCGGTGATGATTACAGGAGATCACAGGGTGACCGCGGCGGCTATTGCCGCTAAAATCGGTATCTTAAAGGATGAATCGGAAGCGGTAGAAGGCGCTGCGATAGACGATATGAGCGATGAGCAGCTGCGGGAATATGTGGAAGGCATTTCGGTTTATGCCAGGGTTTCGCCGGAGCATAAGATCAGGATCGTCAGGGCATGGCAGGATAAAGGCAATATCGTCGCCATGACCGGGGATGGCGTCAATGATGCGCCCGCACTCAAGCAGGCGGATATCGGGGTGGCGATGGGCATTACGGGAAGTGAGGTTTCTAAGGATGCGGCGGCGATGGTATTGACCGACGATAACTTTGCGACCATCGTCAAAGCGGTGGAAAACGGGAGAAATATCTACCAGAACATTAAAAATTCCATCCTGTTTTTGCTTTCGGGCAATTTTGGCGCGATCCTGGCGGTGCTGTATGCCTCGGTATTCGCATTGCCCGTGCCGTTTGCCCCGGTTCATCTGTTGTTCATCAATCTGTTGACTGATAGTTTACCTGCGATCGCCCTGGGGCTTGAACCGCACAGCAAGGATTTGATGCAGGAAAAACCGCGCCCTGCGAATGAGTCCATCCTGACGAAATCGTTTCTGTCTAAAATCGGCATCGGCGGGCTTTCCATATGCGTGATGACGGTGATCGCCTTCCTGATGGGACTGAATGGCTGGTTTACAGCGGGTGCATTAGGCGGCGGTGCGCTCGCTGCCAGCACGATGGCATTTGGTACGCTGTGCATGAGCCGTTTGTTTCATGGGTTTAATTGTAAATCCGATAAGCCGGTCGTGTTCACGAAGGCGCTGGGAAACAACAAATGGCTGATCGGCGCTTTTGTGCTGGGCATGGTTCTGATCACTTGCGCATTGTGCATTCCGGCGCTGAGCAGCATTTTTAAGGTAGTGCCGCTGGGTCTTCCCCAGCTCTTGACCGTTTATGGGCTGGCGTTCCTCAATATCCCGGTGATTCAGTTTGTCAATTGGCTGCGGACGAAACGGGCAAAAGCGGCTGCTTCGGCTCGGTGATGAGAGGCGGTAACATGAAGTGATTTCATGGCATCAAAAAACCCTTGCGGCTTTTGCGGGAAGACCCGGCAAAGGCTGCGAGGGCTTTTTCGTTTTTATTCGTGCGTTTCACTTAAGATGGGCAAAGGTGTACCTAATACGCTGTTTTTCCTTTAGTCTGCTATATCCTTTAACAATTCTTCTGCGATCTGGACGGCGTTGGTCGCTGCGCCTTTACGGATATTATCGGCAACGACCCAGATATTGAGTCCGTTTTCAACAGAAAAGTCTCTTCTGATTCGCCCGATGTATACTTCATCCGTTCCGGCCGCATTGATCGCAAGCGGGTAAACATTATTTTCGACATCGTCTTGCAGTACGATCCCAGGTGCGTTTCGGAACAGCTCGAAAATATCCGCAAGCTCAAACGGCTGGCAAAGCTCGATGTTGATGGATTCACTGTGGGAGTCGAATACGGGAACACGAACCGTAGTAGCCGTTACGCGAATATCGTCGTCGCCGAGGATTTTGTGCGTTTCGTTGATCATCTTCATCTCTTCTTTTGTGTATCCGTTTTCGGTGAATACGTCGATGTGCGGCAGGCAGTTGCCGGCAATCGGATGCGCATAAGCCTGTAACGGCTCGTCGTTTCCGGAAAGTCCATTGCGCAAATCGTTGATTCCCTTGACGCCAGAACCGGAAACGGCCTGATAAGTAGAGTAAACGACCCGTTTGATTCCGTATTTATCCTGCAAAGGCTTCAAAGCGACCATCGCCTGGATGGTGGAACAGTTCGGATTGGCGATGATGCCTTTGTTCCATTTGATGTCCTGTGGATTGACTTCGGGAACGACAAGGGGAACTTCTTTATCCATTCTCCACTGGCTGCTGTTGTCAACGACGGTAACGCCGTGTGCTGCCGCGATCGGGGCGAACTTTGCACTCGTGCCGCCTCCCGCTGAAAAGAGCGCGATGTCGATCGGCTTGTCAAAGGAATGCTCCGTCAGCTCTTCCACGGTATATTCCTTGCCCTTGAAGGGCAGTTTTTTTCCTGCTGATTTGGCTGATGCCATGAAATAGATGTTTTCGAAGGGAAAATCCCTCTCTGCTAACACCTTCAAAAATGTAGAACCTACAACTCCAGTAGCGCCTACCACTGCAATATTTGGTTTTCTGTTCATCGGTAACGACCTCCTGTCTGCTAATCATTATAATATATTCGGCAAAGCAATATTTCTTTCCATCAATGTGAATGGCGCTTAAATTTTATTATACTACGATGCGCCTGTAAAAGTAAAGGGCAGGAATGAATTTAATGAAAAAACCATCACAAAGACCACATAAAGATATCAATACTTTATTATATCATTTTGGGGTGATTTATGGTACAATTTATTATGTATGAATAAAAGGCAGGGAGGATTTTAGTTATGTCTTATTTAGAAGCGATAATTTTAGGCCTGGCACAGGGACTTTCTGAGTTTTTGCCAATCAGCAGTTCCGGGCATTTAGCGCTTTTGCAATATTTCTTTGGCGTAGATGCAGAGCAGGTGCTGCCGTTTGCGGTACTGCTTCATCTGGGCACACTGGTATCGGTATTCATCGTTTACTGGAAGGATATTGTGGATCTGGTCAAAGAGCTGGGTGCGGTTTTTAAGGATTTATTCACAGGAAAAGGGTTGCGGGTCAATGCCAATCCGACGAGAAGGTTAGGGTTCATGATCATCGTGGCAACCATACCGACGGCGATCATCGGGCTTCTGGGAAACGATATGTTCGCAGCGATGTATCTTTCGCTTGTGGCGATCGGGACAGGTCTTTTGATTACAGGCACGATCCTGTTTATTGCGGAGAAAATGGGACGGAACAATAAATCCGTCAAGGAAATGAAGTTTCGGAATGCCCTTTTCGTTGGTGTCATGCAGGGCGTGGCGATTTGCCCGGGCATTTCCCGTTCAGGCTCGACGCTGTTTGGCGGCTTGATTTCAGGGTTGAATAAGGAATTTGCTGTAAAGTTCGCATTTCTCATATCGATTCCGTCTATCATGGGGTCGGTGATCGTTGAAGCGCCGGATGCCTTTCATGCCGGGATGGATGCAGCGCTGATCGGTCCAGTGGCAGCAGGCGTAATCGTATCGGCGTTATCGGGGCTTTTCGCCATCAAAGCGATGATCAAGCTGGTGTCCAATAAACGATTGATCGGGTTTTCTATCTATACATGGCTGTTGGGTGCAGTGGTAATCGCATATGCTGCTATAGCAGGATAAAGCAGAACGGAGTACAGAGGTAGGTCATGGCAGGAAGCAGGAGGACGCCCGCGAAAGCAGCCGGGCGTAATAACAAAAAGAGCAGTGCCGGGCGGAGCAGTGCGGCGAGGAATGCAGGTGGACGGGCAGGCCGCAGTAGAGCGGCAAAGAATACAAGCCGGAGCCGTAATGCGGAAAGTACAGGGCGTGCAGAACACACGGCAGGCGGAGGCGTGAAAGATGAAATTATTGCGATCATCGTGATTGCTGTCGGTCTCTTTCTGGCGGTTGCGTTCCATACGTCGGTCGCCGGCGCGGTCGGTATGGGGCTTTCCCAGTTTTTTAAAGGTCTGTTTGGCTTCGCAGCATACTTGTTGCCGTATTACTTTATCGGATACGGCGTTTTGCTGTTTTTGAAAAAGACGATCCGTGCCGGGCTCAAGTCAGTCATGCTGCTGCTGATCATATTTTTGATGGTTTCCCTGCTTAATTCCGGCAGGTTTATCACGGATACAGTCCTGGATGAAGGGATGCTGCGGATGGCGGTTCACTACAATAACGGCATGGTTCTCGATGACGGCGGATTATTCGGCATGGTGGCCGGGAAGCTGATCGTGAAGCTGATCGGCATTCCTGGTCTTTATATTTTCTCGATTGTCGTTATCGTGATCTGCCTGCTTTTGTTGATCAATACGCCGGTATCACGATTTCTGGAAGGTGCGCGGGAAAAGAAAGAACGGCGTGCAACCGAAAGGGAAGAACGCCGTAAGGAGAAGCTCCGGGCGGACGAGCAGCGTCGGCAGCAGATGGACATGCTGCGAGTAGATGGGATGCGGCAGCGGCAGGTCGATTTGCCGCAGACAGCAGGGCAGGAAAACTTGAGCGAAGGACAGAAAAAAATTCTGAAATATATGCAGGCTGACAGCTTTGCGCCGGAACGGGAGGCTAAGGAGCGGAATGTTTTCGGAAACGGAACAGAGCCGTTAGATTTTTCCTTGGGCGAAAAGGATGAAGTCCTGGATTTTTCTTTGGGAGAGAAAACAGAACCATTGGATTTTTCTTTGGGAGAAGAGGCAGCAGAGAAACCAAAGCGTAAACGCAGGCGGGAAAAAACACAGACTGATCCGGTCGCCAGCACGGCTGTCGATACTGCTGAGGCGGAAGCTTTTGCAAGTGAACCCGTGATCGCGGGCGGCTTTTCCCCGAAAGCGATGGAGGAAAAGCTGACGAAGGCGGAAGCGGAAAAAAGTACGTTAAAGGACGAGGATTTCAATATCACCATTACTTCCTCCGAAAGCTATCAATTTCCGCCTGTTGATCTTTTGAATAAGGCGGAACGAAATTCCGCAAACAGGGCGGAGGATGAAAACAAACTGAGAGCCAGGGCGGCTAAGCTGGAGGAAACGCTCAGCAGCTTCAATATCGCCGCGAATGTGACGAACGTTACGCAGGGTCCTGCGGTGACACGTTACGAGGTACATCCGCATAGCGGCGTCAAAGTAAAGAGCATCAAAAATCTGGCGGATGATATCGCGCTGAATATGGAAGCGAAGAGCATCAGGATCGAAGCGCCAATCCCGGGAAAGCCGGCCGTCGGAATCGAAATCGAAAACGACCGCATTAATATGGTGACGGTGCGGGAGATCATCGATTCGCCGGAATTTCGAAAATCCGAGTCAAAGATTACCTTTGCGGTGGGCAAGGATATCGCGGGAAAAGCGATCGTGGCCGATTTGAAAACCATGCCGCATATGTTGATCGCGGGATCGACCGGATCGGGTAAGAGCGTGTGCATCAACAGCATCATCGCCAGCATTCTCTATAAAGCAAGGCCGGATGAGGTGAAGCTGGTTCTCATCGATCCGAAGGTGGTGGAGCTTGCGAATTACAGTGGCATCCCGCATCTTTTGATTCCCGTCGTGACAGAGCCTGCAAAGGCGGCCGCTGCGCTTAACTGGGCAGTCGCCGAAATGGATGAGCGGTACAGGAAATTCGCCGAGGAAGGTGTGCGGGAGCTGGCAAGCTATAACAGAACCATGCGGGAAAAGGGCGATGAGGAAAGCGTAATGCCGCAGGTCGTTATTATCATAGACGAGCTGGCCGACTTGATGATGGCAGCGCCGTCGCAGGTGGAGGAATCCATATGCAGGCTGGCACAGAAGGCAAGGGCTGCCGGAATGCATCTGATCGTAGCGACGCAGCGGCCATCGGTAGACGTAATCACGGGCGTGATCAAGGCCAATATTCCGTCGAGGATCGCATTTGCGGTATCCTCACAGTTTGATTCCCGGACAATTCTGGACATGTCGGGTGCGGAGAAGCTGGTAGGAAAAGGCGATATGCTCTTTAACCCGCTGGGAAGCGGCAAGCCAATCCGGGTTCAAGGAACGTTTATCTCGGATGATGAGGTACATAAAATCATAGAATTCGTAAAATCGCAGGTAGAAGAAATCGAATATGCTGAGAATGTCATGGATCGGATAGAACGCGCCAATGTCCCGGATGCGGAAAAAGGAAACCGGGATTTGGAGGACGAGCTGTTGCCGGAGGCCATCGAGCTGGTGGTGCAGGCACAGCAGGCATCGGTATCCATGCTGCAAAGACGATTCCGAATCGGCTATAACCGGGCAGCCCGCATTATCGACATGATGGAGGACCGGCAGATCATCGGTCCTTCCGAGGGAAGTAAGCCGAGGAATGTGCTGATTTCCGAAGATGAATTTGACTTGATGCAGGAAAGCACGGAGGACATGGAAGAGTGAAAATATGAAAGCGGCGGGGAGATGAAAGAGTGAGAACACAAAAGGCGAGGTTCTGGATGAGGTATGGAACGATATGAAGCTGTATATTGAAACGCTGGGCTGTCCGAAAAATTTTAATGATTCCGAAGGTATCGCAGGGATTTGGGAACGGGCAGGGATGCAGGTGACGGATGATCCTGTGGCGGCTGATGCGATTTTAGTCAATACCTGCGGGTTTATTAACGATGCTAAGAAGGAGTCCATCGATAAGATTTTTGAGATGGCGCGGCTTATCGCAGATACGGCAGTGAATACGGCGGCAGATTCGGCGCATGAAACAGTTGGCGGCGTAGCGGCAGCTGCCCCAGCAAAAGCGATCGTGAATGGAGAAGCAGGCATGGCGGCGAAAAAGCTGTTGATCGTTTCCGGCTGCCTTTCGCAGCGGTACGGCAGGGAGCTTTTCGATGAGATGCCGGAGGTGGATATTTTTCTTGGCGTCAATGATTATGAACGGCTGCCCCAGATCGCAGCGCAGTTTCAGCGAGGGAAGCGGCAGCAATTTTTTAGCTGCCAGCCAGAACGCTTTGAAGAATTTTCTGCCCGCAAGATAGATGAGAACCCATATTCGGCAACGCTGCGCATTGCGGAAGGCTGCAACAACTGCTGCGCTTACTGCGCGATTCCGCAGATCAGGGGCGGCTATAGAAGCAGGCCGATGGAAAATATTCTGCATGAGGCCAAGGTGCTTTCTGAGAAAGGCTGCAAGGAGCTGATTCTGATCGCGCAGGATGTGACGGAGTACGGCCGGGATCTTTACGGAACGCTGCGTCTTCCTGATCTGCTGCGCGCCCTTTGCAGGATAAGCGGAATCCACTGGATCAGGCTGATGTATTGTTATGAAGATAAGATTACGGATGAGCTGATCGAGGTGATGGCATCCGAAGAAAAAATCTGTCATTATATCGATATTCCCTTGCAGCATATTTCAGACGGCGTGTTGCAGCGCATGAACCGCCGTTCGACGAAGGCTAGCATTACGGATACGATCGCCAGGCTTCGCAGGGCGATTCCTGATATCCACATCAGAACTACGCTGATCGTGGGATTTCCCGGGGAAAGTGAAGCGGAATTCGAAGAATTGCTGGACTTTGTAGAAGACACTGAATTTGAGCGGCTGGGCGTCTTTGCATATTCCCAGGAGGAAGGCACTGCGGCAGCAGCGATGGCGCACCAAATCGACGAAGATGAGAAGGCTGCCAGGGTGGATGCGGTGATGAGGCGGCAGGTTGATATTTCCCGGGCAATCAATGAGGCGAAGGTGGGCGGTCTCATGGAGGTGCTTGTGGACGGTATGGATGAGGAGGACGCATATATCGGCAGAACGGCATACGATGCGCCGGAAATCGATAATGCAGTTATCTTTCGTAGCGGGCGGGAATTATTGCCCGGCGATATGGTTACAGTAAGGATTGAGGATGCCTTTGATTACGACCTTACAGGCAGAATGGAGGAGTGAAATGAATTTACCGAATAAACTGACGATGGGAAGAATCTTTGCCATTCCTGTGTTTATCGTAGTGTTTTTGTTCGATTACCGGTATGCGGCGGCCGTGATTTTTATCTTAGCGGCGCTGACGGATATGCTGGATGGGCACATTGCCCGCAAACATAATCTGGTGACGAATTTTGGAAAGCTGATGGATCCGCTGGCGGATAAGCTGCTCGTGATGTCGGCATTGATTTGTTTGGCGCAGGCAGGTGATGTCGCAGGCTGGATGGTGATCGTGATTTTAGGCAGGGAATTCATCATTACCGGTATGCGGCAGGTAGCGGCGGCACAGGGGATCGTGATTGCGGCGGGAACGACGGGAAAGATCAAGACGATCACGCAGATGATCGCGATTCCACTTTTAATTTTGGAAAACTGGCCGTTTTCCCTGCTGGCGGTAAATATTCCGATGGATGTGATTTTCCTGTGGATCGCCCTGGTCATGACGATCGTTTCGGGAACGGAATATATCGTCAAGAACAGGCAGTTATTTTCGATGTAAGGTGATTTGATCTTTTAGAAGCATATTGAATTTATTGAAAAAACGCTTGATGAGATAGGAGGGCTTATGAAAGCGGCGATTTTGAGCGTAGGCACGGAATTATTGTTTGGGCAGATTACGAATACCAATACCGTTTACCTGTCCCGGCAGCTCAATATGCTGGGATATGATGTGATGTATCACTACACGGTAGGCGATAATCCAAAACGCATGGCGGAAATGATCCGGCTGGCTTTTTCGGATTGTGATCTGGTGCTGACGACTGGGGGACTCGGTCCGACGCAGGACGATTTGACGAAAGAAATCGCCTGTCAGGTCATGGACGACGAACTGGTGCTGATGGATGATGTGCTTGCGGGGCTTTTGCAATATTTTGATAACCTTGGCGAAGCAATGACGGAAAATAATAAAAAACAGGCAGTCATGCCGTCAAGGGCGGAGGTATTTGATAATGAGACAGGCAGCGCGCCGGGATTCGCGCTGGAAAAGGACGGCAAGTTTATTGTTTGTATGCCGGGCCCGCCGGGGGAAATGAAGCCGATGTTTCAAAATCACGTTAAGCCGTTCCTGCAAAAAATGTCAGAGGAGGTTATTTACTACCGGATGGTACGTGCGTTTGGGATCGGCGAATCTCGCCTTGAGACAGAGCTTTTGGAGCTGATCGACGGGCAGAGCGACCCGACGCTGGCGACCTATGCGAAGGAGGGCGAGTGCGCTTTGCGGATCGCATCGAAGCGGAGGACTTTGCCGGAGGCGCAGAAAGCCGTCGATGATATGCTGGAAAAGGTCAAGGCGCTGGTGGGGGAATACATCTATAGCTGCGATGACGAGGAACTCGTGCAGGTGGTGGCGCGGAAGCTGATGGAGAAGGATCTCACCATATCGTGTGCGGAGTCTTGTACCGGGGGTAAGTTTGCGGCTGTCCTGACTGATATTCCAGGTATTTCCAAGTGCTTTCAGCGGGGGTTTGTCACCTACAGCAATGAGGCGAAGGTAGAGCAGTTGGGCGTTTCCCCTGTGACACTGGAACGGTTTGGTGCTGTCAGCGAGGAAATTGCCCGGGAAATGGCAGAAGGCCTGGCGCGGGTCAGCGGAAGCGATATCTGTGTTTCTGTTACGGGCATTGCAGGCCCTGGAGGCGCGACGGAAACCAAGCCCGTAGGCCTGATCTATGTGGGACTTCGGTATCAGGGCAAGACGTATTACCGGAAGATTCAAACTGGAGATGACGACCGTAGCTGGAACAGACAGTATGCGATGCTCAGTATGTTGGATATGATTAATCGGGCGATATTATAGTATGTATTTGGTTTGTACAGCGTAAAATGGGAGGGAGGTGGAAGGTAAATGGGTGAAATAAAACATGCGGTAAAATGGGTGTGCTTTTGGGTCGTTATGGCTGCGGTCTGCTGCATGGCAATCTGGTTTTTGATGGGAAGCAAAAGCGGGCTGGAATTTGCGGCGGGATACTTGATTGAGTTAAGCCTGAGCGTGGATAACCTGTTCGTGTTCATGTCGATCTTTATGACGTTTGGGATCAAGGAAGAAGTACAGCACAAGGTGCTGGGCTGGGGAATTGCCGGCGCGATCGTATTGCGATTCCTATTTATCTTCTTTGGCTTGAAAATCGTCACGTTGTTTGGCTGGATTCTCTATATATTCGGCGTGATCCTCATCGTAAACGGCATCAAAATGATGATCGGAAAAGAGGAGGAATTAAAGCCGCAGGACAGCAAAATCATAAAGGCAGTGGGCAAAATATTGCCGATGACCGACAGCTTCCAGGGCAAGCGATTTCTGGTGAAAATCAATGGACGCCACCTCTTTACGCCGCTGTTTGCTGTGCTGTGCCTTGTGGAATGCTCCGACATTATCTTTGCGATCGATTCAGTGCCTGCCGTATTTTCCGTGTCAACGAATCTGCTGATCGTATATACCTCGAATATTTTCGCGATCCTGGGGCTTAGGCAGATGTATTTCGTGCTGGAGCATTTGCAGGAACGTTTCCAATATGTAAAGTACGGCGTGGGAATCATCCTGATTTTTACGGGCGTCAAATTGGGAATATTGATCTTTGATTTGCACATTTCAACCGCTGTGTCCATCTGTATTATTTTCTTTGTCATCGTTTGGAGCGTAGTATTATCGGTGATTTTATCGGGGCGCGGGCGAAGCAAGTAAATCGGGTTTATCTGCCTGGCGAGATGGCGGGAAAAGTGAGGCTGCGAAAAAACAAATTCGTGACGGCAATGGAAGCAAAGCCGACAATCAAGCGTTAAGGAAATCTTGGTATGGAAATCAGATATACCACTTGCAATGACGATCCTTTTAAAATAAGCGACATATATGAAAAAAGCTGGAAATCCGCATATCGAGGAATGATTCCGCAAAGTTATCTTGACTGCATTTCGGCGGGACGATGGGCGAATGGCATCAACAACGCTGGTATGCACAACCTGCTTTTAATCGAAAATGGGATGATGATAGGAACTGCAAGTTTTTGCCAATCAAGATGGGAAGCATATCGCAGCTATGGAGAAATTGTTTCGATTTATTTTCTGCCTGATTATATGGGGAAAGGCTATGGAAAGCTTTTGCTTGACAAGTGTATCGAGGAATTAAAGCAGCTTGGGTTTCGTAACGTGCTTTTATGGGTCTTGGAGGACAATCACAGGGCGAGAAAGTTTTATGAAAAGAATGGTTTTGTCTGTACGGAAGTATTTATGGAGGATAACATTGGCGGCAAGGATATCCGAGAGGTATTGTATTTTCTTGCTTAGGCTATTTTGCTATTTGCGCCTTTATCGGTGTTGGAAAAATTCTTTTTGTATATGAATGCATATTCATATGCGTCCATCACCTTTTAAAAAAGGATAAAATGATTATTTTTTGTGATTCTTTGTGGTTAGTGCACAGTAACTTATGTTCTTACGAAGGTCGATTCAGCTCATATTTTGCAAAACGGGTTCAGATACAAGGGCTTTTCAACAAATTTTCCATATATTATATTTTTAATCGACATTTCTCAAGTAACACCAACATGAAAGTAATAATATATATTCATTACTCTGTATATTTAGAGAAAAATTCGCCTGAATGTGAAAGTTAGTGTGCATTAATTATTAGATTTTGAAAAAAATGAGCAATTATGCATATATGTCAAATAAAGGGATAAAGAAACGTGATGATTAGAGAATACCGCCCCTCAGATTGTAAACACTTAGTGGAGCTGTTTTACCAGACTGTCCATTCTATAAATGCGAAAGATTATACCGACGAACAATTAAACGCCTGGGCAACTGGCAATGTAGACATAAATGAATGGAATCAGTCGTTATCCGAGCATTTTTCGCTTGTTGCCATGAAAGACGGTATCATAACAGGGTTTGGTGATATCGACAGGACAGGCTGTCTTGACAGGCTATATGTCCATAAGGACTATCAAAATCAAGGGATTGCCACTGCGATCTGTGATAAATTGGAACACGCTTTTGAGGTAAGCAGAATAACCACGTATGCTTCCATCACTGCCAAGCCGTTCTTTCTTCACAGGGGGTATCATATCATTCGGGAACAGCAGGTGGTCAGGTCGAATATCCCCTTGACAAATTACATGATGGAAAAACAGCGAAACCATTAACGTTCCACTAGCTTTCCGCGATTTCTCATGGTTTTATAAGACTCGCTTATCAACGGTCTGATTTTTGCCTCAAGAAATCATCGCTGTTTTCTATGCGTCTGATTGTAGAAGGCTTCTGTATATTGAAACGATCATAACATAGAGAAGCAGTGCGCATGAACTGTTCTCTCATGCGCACTGCTTCGTTTCATGTGGTGTGAGCCGATGTTCGCATTGCAAGCTCAGCAAGCTTGTTTCCGTTTTTTGTTTCTGCTGCTGTCAGCGAAAGTGCAGCCGCTTGCCGCCATTTTTGCTTTCGGTATCATATTTTCACCAGCTTGGTTTATTGCTTTTGCGTTCCCGTTTTTTTGTTGCATCTGCCATCAATAAAATTGCAGTTTTTTATTTATCTTGCCTGATGATAATTGTGTCGTTTTCCTTCAGCTCCTGCTGGAATGTGCCAGGCACTCCGTTTACCGCCAGAATGACAGGGGATGTCAGATGGTCAAAGTCGAGTCCCGAATGCTGTAGCATATCCAGAAGCAGGTAAGGCGCATTGCCGTCTTTCGGCGGGAACGTTACCGGTTTATCATTTAGGGTAAAGTGCCATGTATTTCTGACTAGCGGTGCGACTGCGGCTTCATATTCTTCTTGCGTAATATTGGAAAATGGATCGTTTTTGTCAGTCTGTCCTGGTTCTTTTTTTTCAAATTTATTTTTTGGCTGTGCTTGTTTTGCTGGTGTATTTTCCGACCCTGGCGGGCGATCTAAGATCGTCATCGGGCGTCTTTCCCTTCTCCTTGGCAGGGTAAATGGTGCAGGTTCTGCGGCAGGCGTTTGCTCCACTTCGGCTGTCTGCTCTGTTGCAGGCGCTTGTTCTGGGGGAAGCACTTGTTCTGTTTTTCGTGCTTGTTTTGCTGTGCGGGCTCGAACCGGTTTTGCCGCTTCGTCTGCATGGGAAGAACTGTCTGCTGCGATTGCAGTTCTTTTTACAGTTGTCTCTGGCTTTGCCGCCTGTGCGTTATTTACAGTCGGATTTGGTTTTTGTTCCGGTTTGCCGTTTGGCTCTTGCGCAGACGTTTGTTCGGATTGTCCGTCTTTTTCTGTTTCTGCTTCCGTGGTCTCCTGTGCTGTCTTTACAAGCGCATTTTGCGCTTCTTCTGCTCGCTTTTGCATTTCGTCAGGTGTTCCCGTTACGATTACGTCACCGCTATTTAACTCCGTATCGAAGTCGGCAAGCTGTCCGTTTACGGTAATGACCAGATTTTCCGCATTCTCAGCATCCTGTGGCACGATATCGGATACCTTGGCCTTTGCCGCTTCCCCGGCTTTTGCAGGAATGAATTCCAGCACGTCCCCGGCTTTTACAAGTTCCGAAGGCGTTGCCGGGTTTCCGTTAAGCGTTAGCGTGGAATTGGTCGCAGGCTCTCCGTAAAGAACATTTCGTTTGCCGTTTACCGTAAGGATCATGCTGGAACCGGAACGCCCGAACAGATCTCTGTATTGATAGCCGTTCATGGTAAGCACATTTAGAATATTCAGCTCTCCATTGCGGAAAAGGCGCGCGCGCTTTCCATTGAGCGTTAGATGATAGCTGTCGTTTATCATATTGAGTCCTGTGGAAACTGCAATTCCCAGCGGGGTCGCAAGCTCGGGATTGTTGAGGTCATATTCCTTGGAAAATGCGGTAGCCTTGAAATTGTTCCCAGCGATGGCAATTCGTTTATCATCCATTTGAAGCGCATCCCTGACGCCTTCGAGAACGCCTTTCAGCTTGCTGCCGCCCCCGGCAAGGAATACAGCGGAAGGAGGTCCGCCGTTGACGTCTATGATGCCCTTTGCGATTTCTGCGGATAAAAGGGTGACGCTGTCGGCAATGCAGTCCATGATATCCTCGGCGGCAACCGTTTGTTCAAAGCCCATGATATCGGTGAAGTATATTTCTTTTTTTGATTCCAGCTCCAGCTTAACCTGCTCGGCGGTATCGAAGTCGATGAGGTATTCGCGCATGAGGGCTTCCGTAACTTCGTCGCCGGCAATGGTACTCATCGTGTAGCCTGCGATGTTCCCGTCCTTGCAGACGGCGATATCGGATGTACCCGCTCCAATGTCTGCGAATGCCAGGTTTAAAAGCCTCAGGTTTTCCGGGATGGCGGCATTGATTGCCGCGATCGGTTCCAGCGTCATGCTGGCAACTTCAAGTCCCGCCTGTTCCATCGCGGCGTACAAGCTGTCGATTACCTCGCTTGGAAGGAAAGTGGCCAGGATATCGGCTTTTATTTTAGAACCATGATGGTCTAAAAGGTCGGAAATCGGGTAATCGTCCAGGTAATACTGAACGGCGCTGTAGCCTACCAGATGGAAAAAGCGATAGGCGTCGTTGGTGGAGGTATCGAGCATTTCTTCGATTTTTTCGATTGCTCCGGATTCCAACTGGTTAATCAGATCGTCATCGATGGCTTTGCCTTCGGGAACATCGATTTCGTGTGTTGTGCGTTCCGTTTTGAGGGCGCGGCCTGCTGCTGCGACGCAGACCCTGGTAAGCGCGATGCCGAGTTTTGCTTCGATGCGCTCTTTTACCGAGGTTGCCAGCCTTGCGACAGAACTGATATCTTCGATTTGCCCGTCGATCATGGCGCGTTTTGCGTGATCGGCTGATTCGATGGCGATTACCTTGAGCTTTTCATTTTCGACAGTGCCTACAAGCCCGATGATGCTGCGGGTGCCGATATCAAGCACGAAAATCGTATCGTCTGATTGTACTGCGATTTCAGGGTTTTTCATGTTCATAAATGTTGCCTCCGATGTTCCTTTTAAACTGCACTCCGCTTTGGTATGCATTATACTTGTATCTATTTTACTACAAGATGGCAAAGCCTGTAAATAAATTATTGCTGTAACAGGTGGGAAAAGAGGCGGGCGTAAAATAAAGCAATGAAAGAAAAAGTCTTGACAAAATATGGAATTATATGTAAAATATAATAGAAACAGGAAAATAATGTTCGGCTTTCTATGCGCATACCATATAATAGGGAGCTTCATGTGACAGAAAACATCCTTATATGCCGTGCCAATTGAATTACGGTGGGCAGGGATGCTTTATCAGGAAAATTAGGATAAGAAAGGGATATAAATTATGATAAAATTTACTTGACCTGGGAAAAAAAATAAGGTATCATAAAAGAACAAATGTTCACAGCACGTGAACCGTGGAGGGAATAAAAATGGCGGCGAATCAGAAACAGTCAAAGAAGATTGCAGATCCGGCGAAGGATCGGGAGGAAGCGCTTGCAGAAGCGTTAAAAAAGATACAGAAGGAATATGGAAAAGGCGCGATCATGAAGCTTGGTGATGAGAACGCGAGGATGAATATCGAAGCGATACCGACAGGCGCGATGAGCTTGGATTTGGCGACGGGTATCGGGGGCGTTCCGCGGGGAAGGATCGTGGAAGTATTCGGTCCGGAATCGTCGGGGAAAACGACGCTGACGTTACATATTATTGCGGAATCCCAGAAAAAAGGCGGGAAAGCGGCATTCATAGATGCAGAGCATGCGCTCGATCCCGAATATGCGAAAAATCTGGGCGTAGATGTAGACGAGCTTTTGGTTTCACAGCCGGATTACGGGGAGCAGGCGCTGGAAATTGCGGAGATGCTCGTTCGGAGCGGCGCGATCGATGTCGTGGTAGTGGACTCTGTCGCAGCGCTCGTGCCGAAGCATGAGATCGATGGCGCGATGGGAGATGCGACGGTGGGCGCACAAGCAAGGCTCATGTCGCAGGCGCTGCGAAAATTGGCCGGCGTGATCAATAAGACGAATACGACGATTATTTTTATCAACCAGCTTCGGGAAAAGATCGGGATTATGTTCGGAAACCCGGAAACGACGACAGGCGGAAGGGCACTCAAGTTCTTTGCTTCCATGCGGATCGATGTCAGGCGGGTTGACAGCATCAAGGCGGGCGATAAGATACTGGGCAACAGGACCAAGGCCAAAATCGTGAAGAATAAAGTAGCTCCGCCGTTTAAGCAGGCAGAATTCGATATCATGTATGGGGAAGGCATTTCAAGAGTCGGCGACGTGCTGGATTGTGCAGTGGAGGCTAAGATTTTGGACAAAGCTGGCTCGTGGTACAGCTTTGACGGTAACAGGATCGGACAGGGCAGGGAAAATGTCAAGAAATACCTCACGGAAAACCCGGATATCATGCAAAAAATAGAAGGCTTGCTGTTGGATACGCTCAAGGCGGAAAAGGAACAGAACGAGGACGAAGCCGAGCTGGAACATGTAGAGCTTGATGACGGCGAATTGATGATCGATGAGGATGGTGTAATCATCGAATAAAATAAAGCGATAAATTGCGGGGCAGTTGAAAAATCTTCTTTACAAGCCTCTTGGATTGTAGTATTATATATGAATGTAAGCCGCACGGAAAGGGTTTTAAATTCAGCTTTATTCTTGCTTTAGAATGGCTGGTACCTGATAAGGCGAGACTGGATAGAGGAGGTAAAGATTTAAAATGTACGCAGTTATTGAGACAGGCGGAAAGCAGTACAGAGTACAGAATGGCGATCAGATCGCTGTAGAAAAGTTAAACATTGAAGACGGCCAGCAGGTTGTGTTCGACAAGGTGTTGGTTGCCGGGGAAGGCGCTGATGTTAAGGTGGGGACTCCTTACCTAGACGGCGTTACCGTTGAAGGTAAGGTAATCAAGTCCGGCAAGGGCAAGAAGGTCATCATTTTCAAGTACAAGGCGAAGAAGGACTATAGAAAGAAGCAAGGACATAGACAGCCGTATACATTAGTAGAGATTACTGCTGTTGCCGGGAAGCAAGCGGAACCGAAGCCGGCAGAGGCAAAGCCAGCATCCGAAAAGACAGCAGATGCTGCGCCCGCTGCTCCTGTGAAGAAACCATCCTTGAAATCTATGAAGAAAGCGCAGCTCATAGAATTCGCAAAGGAAAATAACATCGACATCGATGAAAAGGCTACGAATGCAGTGATGATTGAAACGATAGAAGCTGCCCTGAAATAAGCAGTTAAAACAGAAAATCAAAGGTTTAAATTGATATAGCGAGGAGGTGTCTGGTGCATGGCAAGTAAAAAAGGAGTAGGTAGCTCGAAGAACGGCCGCGACAGTGAGTCGAAACGTTTAGGCATTAAGACAGGAGACGGTCAGTTCGTAAGTGCTGGAAGCATTTTGGTTAGACAGAGAGGGACGAAGTTCCACCCTGGCAATAATGTTGGGATTGGTGGAGACGATACGTTGTTTGCAATGATCGACGGAGCTGTTAAGTTCGAAAGACATGGCAAGAAGAGAAAAAAGGTAAGCGTATATCCAAAAGAAGCATAAAGTAATTGAGAGCCCCTAATTTCTTAGGGGCTCTACTTATATGACGATACATTGATGAAAGGCTAGTTGGGCATAATTGATTTTGGAGGAGACGGTATGTTTGTAGACAGAGCCAAAATTTTCATAAAATCTGGCAAGGGCGGCGATGGCGCAGTATCATTCCGCAGGGAACCGTTCGTGCCGGAAGGAGGCCCGGATGGCGGCGATGGCGGTAAAGGCGGCGATGTGATTTTTCTGGCTGATGAAAACCTGCGCACCTTGATGGACTTTCGCTATAAGAGAAAGTATGAAGCCGAGGATGGACAGGCTGGGATGAAGAAAAAACGCTATGGACGCAATGGGCAGAATTTGACGATCAAAGTTCCTGTTGGAACTGTCGTGATCGATGAAGCAACAGGCCGTGTGATGAAGGATTTGACGGAGCATGGACAATCCTTTGTAGCGGCAAAAGGCGGCAAGGGCGGCAAGGGAAATGTGAAATTCACCACTTCTACGAGGCAAGCACCGAACTTTGCCGAGGCCGGCGGATTTGCAAAGGAGCGAACTGTGATCTTAGAGATGAAGCTGATTGCGGATGTAGGGCTGGTCGGCTTTCCCAATGTGGGGAAATCGACGCTTCTTTCCGTTGCAACCAGTGCAAAACCGAAGATCGCAAACTATCATTTCACGACGATAGAACCGAATTTAGGTGTGGTGCAGATATTTGATACCAGCTTTGTGATGGCGGATATTGCGGGCATCATAGAAGGCGCGCACACGGGTGCTGGCTTAGGCCATCAGTTTCTCAAGCATATCGAACGGACGAAGGTTCTGATCCACATAGTGGATGTTTCGGGAAGCGAAGGCCGAGATCCGATTGATGATTTTGATAAGATCATTCATGAATTAGGGCAGTACAGCCCAAAACTACTGAAAAAGCCGCAGGTCGTCGCTGCCAATAAAATCGACCTGATCGGTGAAACAGCTCCACAATACGAGAAATTCAAAGCATATGTTTCACAGCAAGGCTATCCGGTATTTCCGATGTCTGCGCCGATCAATCTCGGCGTGAAAGAAATCCTTGCGGAAGCGGCCAATCAGTTGCAGCAGCTTCTCCTTGTGCCCGCCGAAGAAGAGGAAGTTTACGAAATGTTTGACTTTGAGGCAGACGAAAACGATCCTGATTACAGAACCGTTTATGCTGATTTTGACGGCAGCGATTATATCTTATATGGCAAGCAGCTTGAGAAGATCTTCAACTCGACGAATTTCAATGATGCCGGATCGCTGCGTTATCTTTACAAGTATATTGAAAAGAGCGGCGCATTGGAAACGCTGCGGGAAATGGGTATGGAGGACGGCGATACCATCAAGGTGAAGGACTTTGCATTTGAATATTTCGATGAGGATTATGACTGATTTGGAAGACACATCGTTGATTTGCTGAACGATCATGATTGATTCATTCTCTTTTTTATTCCCGATCCGAGATGAGAGGCATAAAAGGAGCAGGAGGCGTTACGGGTGAAAACGCCTTCTTTTTTTGCACCGCAGGGAATATAAATAGGATATAGGAGGTGCAAAATGCGGGAAAAGTTATTGAAGCAGACAGGTGTATGCCTGCTTGTGGTACTTGCTCTCTTGTTATCGAAACATTCGAACATCCCGGCGCTGGCAAATGGTGCAGATATGGTGATCCAGCATATGTCCGTCAGCTATACGGCGGAGGATATCAAGGCGGCGGCAAAAAAGAGTACGCAGGTCATGGCAAATGTTACAGGAAAAATGACCGATGCTGTGGACGTGATTACCGGAAAACCCGTTTATGGAGACCCCATCGATGAAAAATATACGGGAAACAAAGCGGCGGTTTATGCGGTTGGCGGCGGGCAGGTAACTGCTGTCGGGGAAAACGAGGAGATCGGAAAATATGTGAAGATCACACACGGGGATCAGGGAGAAAGCCTGTATGGAAACCTGAAGACGGTGAATGTCAGCGTGCCGTCCAATGTGAAAAAAGGGCAGATCATCGGGGTTTATGAAAAAAACGGTAAGGCGGATTTTTACTATTCTTTTCAAGAATTCCGTTAGAATTATGGTATAATGAACGCATCGATTGATACGGTGTTGCCGCAAGGAAGCGTTCATTGAATCATGAATTTTGATTGAAAGAGACGAAGGAGATTCAAGGTATAATGAACGCATCGATTGATACGGCGTTGCCGCAAGGAAGCGTTCATTGAAACATGCGCAGGCATTGCGGTAAGACAACAGGTTCGCCAGGAAAGGACAGACAGATGAAGCATCCTACACGAGAAGTATGTGAAGAATTATTAAATGAATACCAGACGCCGGAGCATGTAAAGGGTCATTGCAGGGCGGTTGCCCGGACAGCATACACCATTGCAGAAGCTTTAAACAAAAATGGCTTTCTGTTCGATTTACAGCTTATTCTGGCAGCAGGCATGCTCCACGACATCGCGCGTGTGGAGGACAAGCATTGGAAGGTCGGTGCAAAATGGGTGAAAAGACTGGGTTATAAGGAAGAGGCTCGTATTATCAAAGCACATATGAAGCATTCTTTTCCCGCTTCATTAAAAAAGATCGATGAGACGGACATGGTGTGCCTTGGTGACAGGCTCGTCATGGAGGATCAATATGTGGGACTTGACAGGCGAATTGAATACATTATCAGCAAAGCGGAGAAAAAAGGACACCCGGAGGCAAAACCGATTATTTTGAAAAACAAAGAAAAAACGCGGCTTTTTATGGACAAGATAGAAGCGGTGATCGGCTGCACGATTGAAGAATTGATGAGAGGAAACGAATGAGAGTAGACAGAGAACTGGATAACCTGTTAAAAAAAGTGGAAAAGCCTGCCCGGTATACAGGTGGTGAAGTAAACAGCATTGAAAAAGACCCGGAAACGGTAGCGGTCAGGGTGGGATTTGCATTTCCCGATACGTATGAAATCGGGATGTCCTATATGGGATTGCAGATTCTGTATCATATTTTAAACAAAAACGAAGACATTTATTGTGAACGCGTTTTTGCACCAGCCATGGACATGGAGGCATTGATGCGGCAGCATGGCAGGGAGCTTTTTACGCTGGAGACGTTCACGCCTGTAAAAGCGCTGGACATCCTGGGATTTACGCTGCAATATGAGTTATCTTATACGAATGTACTGAATATGCTGGATTTGGGGGGCATCCCGCTCAAGAGCCGCGAGCGGGGCGAAGAAGACCCGATCGTGATCGCGGGCGGTCCGTGCGCATTTAATCCAGAACCGCTTGCTGATTTTATCGATGCGTTTTTGATCGGAGATGGGGAAGAACTGCTGGAACGGGTTTGCATGGCAAAAAAAGCGTGTACAGGGAAAGAAGATTTCCTTAAAACGATCAGTCGTTATGATGGCGTATACGTGCCAGCATTCTATGAACCCATATATAACTTGGACGGAACGATACAGCGGTTTGACAAGTTATGGACTGATGCGCCTGATCGGGTGAAGCGGGCTGTCGTAAACGATTTGGACAAGGCGGAATTTCCGGTCAAAAATATCGTTCCGTTTATCGACACTGTTCATGACCGGGCTGTGGTAGAAACCTTCCGGGGTTGTACGAGAGGGTGCAGGTTTTGCCAGGCGGGGATGATATACAGACCGGTAAGGGAGCGCAGGCCGGAAACCATCAGGAAATTGGCAGAACAGCAGCTTGCAAATACAGGCCATGATGAGCTTTCTCTGCTTTCGCTTTCCACGAGCGATTACTCTGAATTTGAAGATTTGGCTGTGGAATTGATGCAAATGTGCAAAGCGCAAAACGTGGCGCTTTCTCTGCCGTCCCTGCGGCTGGATTCTTTTTCCTTCCGTGTCCTTGCGGAAATTCAGGGCTACAGAAAGTCAGGGCTTACGTTTGCCCCGGAAGCAGGCAGCCAGCGGCTTCGCGATATTATTAACAAGAACATCACGGAAGCGGATATCTACGGTGCGGTCAAGCAGGCGATCGAGCTTGGCTGGGAAACAATCAAGCTGTATTTTATGGTCGGGCTTCCGGGTGAAACATATGCGGATTTGGATGGGATCGGCATCATTGCGAAAAACATCATGGAGCTTAACTTCAAATTGCGGGGGCGGAAGGGAGGGCGTTTTCGCGTGACGGTCAGCGCTTCTAATTTTGTGCCAAAGGCACATACGCCGTTTCAGTGGGAGGCGCAGGATACGCCGCAGCAATTCATCGATAAGCACAACTATCTATCCGCGCAGCTTCGCATTAAAGGCATTCATTTCAATTACCATGAGACGGAAACGAGCAAGCTGGAAGCTGTTTTCGCAAGAGGGGACAGGCGGGTCGGCAGGCTCTTGGAAAAAGCCCATGCGCTGGGCTGTAAGTTCGATGGATGGACGGAGCATTACCGGGCAGACCTCTGGGAGAAAGCTTTCGCTGAAACAGAGGTGGATATCGCGTTTTATAATTACCGCAAGCGTTCCTACGATGAGATCCTTCCATGGGATATTATCGATCCGCTGATTGATAAGGCGTTTTTGATTGAGGAAAGTGAAAAGGCTCGGGCTGCCAGTGTGACGGCGGACTGCCGGAAGGGGTGCGCAGGCTGCGGGATCAACCGCTATGCCCAGTGCTTTTGCGGCGTGGAGGATTTGGAGGTGGCCGATGTTTAGATATATTTTGACCTTTTCCAAAATGGGGACGATCTGCTATATTTCCCATCTGGATCTGATGAAGCTGTTCAAAAGATGCTTCAAGCGTGCCGGGATCAAGTTGAGCTATTCGCAGGGTTTTCATCCCCATCCGAAAATGGGATTTGCGCAGGCATTGTCCCTGGGGTACTGGGGCATGAATGAGCTTTTGGAATTTGAAACGGATGAGGAATATGCGGAGGAATTTTTGCGGCAGACATTACAGGATATGATGCCGGAAGGTCTTAGCCTGATCAGCTGCCGGAAAGCGGGTGCATCGAAGAAGACGTTAGCGGCGAGAACCGAGGCCGCTGAATATATCATCGCCATACCGCTGACAGCACCGCTGGACATGACGGGGCAGGAAATAAAAGCGCGCTATATGGGGCAGGAAAAAATCATCGCCTGGAAAAAGCAAAAGAAAAAGAAAGATTTGACGGAAGTGGACATCAGGCCGATGATCCGGGAAATCGATTTTGTGCCGGAGACAGAAGCCCTCTTCGTTACAGCGCTGCTTGATGCAGGAAGCGCATCGAATTTAAGCCCGGAGCTGGTGATCAGTACGCTGATGGAATGCCTGGACTTGGATGTAGAACGCAGCGCGGTCAGTGTCATGCGCCGGGAAATAATTTACAAATAACGGGAAAATAGATTGACAAATACTTCCATAAAAAGTAAAATAATACAAAAGGAGGTATTTGTGATGAAGAAACTATTGGATTTGATCGGTAGAAATGCAAAGCTGCAAGGTTTTTTGACGGACAACCGGGATATGCTGCTCAAGGTAGCGGCGGCGGGAATGCTCGTTGTCGCTGCTTTCGCTGTTTATGGTATTTCCGGCGGCAGTGGGGAGACGCCGGATGCTGAGCAAACCGTTTCTGTCGAAGAAAGCAAGCCGCAGAAAACCATTATATGCGTGGATGTCGGCGGGGAGGTGCGAAATCCTGTCGTTGCGGAATTAGAAGAAGGAAGTCGTGTCGAAGATGCGATCAAGGCAGCAGGGGGTGTTACGGAGAATGCTGATCTGACGGATATCAACAGGGCAGCTTTCGTTGCGGATGGGGATAAGATTTTGATTCCTTCACTTGCGGGTACTGCGGACGCATATGATACAGATGGAATGGCAGAAGCAGAGGCAGGTCCGGTAGCGGATGGGAAAATCAATATCAATACGGCCGATTCCCTCCAGCTACAGGAGTTAAATGGAGTCGGACCGGCTACGGCAGAAAAAATCATGGATTACAGGGAAGAAAACGGCCGGTTTCAGGCCATTGAGGATATCAAAAACGTATCGGGGATCGGGGAGAAAACGTTTGAAAAGTTCAAGGATGATATAAAAATATAAAAGGTTGCATGAAACAAGGGGGTCTGCATCAAACGATAAAGCTTTACATCAAAACAGAAAGCCCTGCGAACCGGTCAGGATGCCCGCAGAGCCGTACATCAGTTTTTGTGATTGATGTGCAGATATTTTTCTTTGGTAGCGAGACCGCCCCTGATGTGGCGTTCAGCCTTATTGTTATCCAGAACCTCCTTTACCTCGGCTGCAAGGGCAGGATTTAATTCCTGGAGTCTTTCAGTGATATCCTTATGTACGGTTGATTTTGATACCCTGAACTTGGCGGCGGTGCTTCTTACCGTTGCGCCGGTTTCAATGATATGATGAGCCAGCTCCAAAACCCGCTCCTCTATATAATCCTTCATAATGTGACAGTTCACCACCTTATACTAAATTAACCTTGTCAGTTAAAACAATATATGTTTTCATTCTGAAAAATATACTCTCTTTCAGTTTTCAGTGTAAATTTTTATTGTCTGGTAAAACTAATCAATAACTGATAAAATGAAAGGAGCGTGCGATAGGATTTTTATCGCAGTCGGAGAGTATGGGTTTTACCGAAGAAGTAGGGATTGATCTGGGGACAGCGAATGTCCTGATCTACGTAGACGGAAAGGGAATCGTGCTGCAAGAGCCATCGGTGGTCGCCATCAATACGGACACCAAGGAAATTTTAGCCGTGGGAAGCGAAGCCCAGCGCATGATCGGAAGGACGCCGGGCAATATAGCCGCCATAAGGCCGCTGCGCGATGGCGTGATATCCGATTATGACGTGACGGAACGGATGTTGCAATATTTTATCAAAAAGACGTGTGGCGGGAGCAGGTTTTTAAAACCGCGCCTTATCGTGTGCGTTCCAAGCGGAGTGACAGAGGTAGAAAAGCGTGCGGTGAAAGAAGCCGCATTGCAGGCAGGCGGCAGATCGGTATACCTGATCGAAGAGCCTGTGGCGGCGGCTATCGGCGCCGGAATCGATATCACAGCTCCGGAAGGCATCATGGTGATCGATATCGGCGGGGGAACGACCGATATCGCCGTGATTTCCATGGGCGGGATCGTGACAAGCACCTCGGTTAAAATCGCGGGTGATAAGCTTGATGATTACATCGTGAAATACATGCGTAAGGCGTACAATCTCTATATCGGGGAACGGATGGCAGAAAAGCTCAAGCGTGAAATCGGCGTCGCATATCCGGGAAAGGATCTGCTGAAGACCCTTTGCAAAGGACGCGACCTGGTGACGGGGCTTCCGCGCACGGTTGAAGTGACCTCCGAGGAAATCCTGGAAGCGCTGCAAGAACCGCTGGATGTGATCTGTGAGGCGACCCATAGCGTGTTAGAAAAAACGCCGCCGGAGCTTGCCGCAGATGTGGGGGAATCAGGAATCATCATCACAGGCGGCGGCGCATATCTTCGCGGGCTTGATAAACGGATCGAAGAACGGACAGGCATACGCACCAGGATTGCGGACGAAGCGGATTTTTGCGTGGCAAAGGGTACGGGAGAATCCTTGAAATATATCGATATTATCAGCAGGAATAGTTTAAACAGGAGAGAAACTTATATATGAAATTAGAATTGATTGCAACGGCTACATTTGGACTGGAAGCAGTGGTAAAGCGGGAGATCGAAGCACTTGGGTATCCGATCCAAAAGACAGAGGATGGCAAAGTAACGTACCTGGGCGATGAAAGGGCGATCGTGCGTTCAAATTTGTGGCTCAGGAGCGCGGACCGGGTGCTGCTTAAAATGGCAGAATTCGATGCATTGGATTTTGAAACGCTGTTTCAGAGGACGAAGGCTTTGGCATGGGAGGAATTGATCCCACTGGACGGAAAATTTACTGTTACGGGAACATCAGTTAAATCAAAGCTTCATAGCGTGCCTGCCTGTCAGAAAATCGTCAAAAAAGCGATTGTAGAGAGAATGAAAGATTTTTATGGGCTGGAGCAGTTTGCAGAAACCGGGGCGGAATATACGGTCAAGGCGACCTTGTTAAAGGACCGGGTGACGTTGACGGTGGACACGAGCGGGGCAGGCCTTCATAAGAGAGGATACCGTGTGTGCGATGTAGCGGCGCCGATCAAGGAAACGCTGGCAGCCGCTATGGTGCAGCTCTCTTTCTGGCGGGAAAACAGGCTTCTCGTCGATCCATGCTGCGGGTCGGGAACGATTCCGATCGAGGCGGCAATGATCGGGCGAAATATCGCGCCCGGACTGAACAGGGCGTTTGCCTGCCAGGAGTGGGAATTTATCAAACCGAAGCTGTGGAAGGAAGAAAAGCAGGCTGCCTATGAGGCAATCGATTATGATACGCAGTTGCAGATATACGGATCTGATATCAGTAAAAAAGCGATATCGGCAGCGCGGGCAAATGCGGAGGAAGCAGGGGTTGATGACTGCATCGTGTTTGACCGGAAGGATGTTGCTGGCTTGAAAGCAGCGGGTGCGAACGGGATCGTGATCACTAACTCGCCTTACGGGGAGCGGATCGGTGAGGAAGAGGAAATTGCCCGGATCTATAAAAGCTTTACGCACTTTTTCCGTGAACATCCTGATTGGTCGCTCTTCATAATCACCACCGACAAAGATGCGGAGGAAAGAATAATGGGACGCAAGGCTAACCGGCGCAGGAAGCTTTATAACGGCAGGCTCGAAACCTGCTACTACCAGTTCCATGGAGAAAAAAAGTGAAGATCAGCATCGATAAAAATGAAAAAACGCCCCTCTACCTTCAAATCGCCGGAAAGATCAAACGGATGATTTTTAACGGCAGCCTCGTAGATGGCTATACGCTGCCTTCGGAAAGAAGCCTTGCGGAAAAGCTGAACATACATAGAAATACCGTGGTGCGGGCTTATTCAGAGTTAAAGGATGAAGGCTTGATCACTTCTTACCAAGGTCAGGGATATCAGGTGCGATATAGGAGCATATTTTATGGGATGGTCAAAAAACCGGTAAACTGGGATGCGCTGATCAAGGAACAGTATTTACGTTTTGAAAGCGATTTCGATCACCTGTTTAAAAAATCATATGAACGCGATATCATTTCCTTCGGGGGCGGCATGGCTGCAAGGGAGCCGTATCCGCCGGAGGAAATCGCCCTCGCTTTTGAACGGATCTTGAAGCGCCATCACGATCAAGCGTATTTCTATACGCCGGATCAGGGCGATTTGGAGCTTCGGCGGGAGATCACGGCTTTCATGAATACGAAAGGGATCATGACCAAGCCGGGAAACATCCAGATTTTTTCCGAAAACAACCAAGCCTTGGATTTTCTGATGACGCTGATGCTTTCCCCAGGTGATAAAGTGTTGACACAGGAAATCCTGTCTCCTGATATTTATCGGACGATACAGGTGGCTGGCGGGCAGCTCGTAACAGTTCCCATGGATGAAAAGGGGATGATGTGCGATGACCTGGCGGCGTTGATTGAAAAGGAGAACCCACGGTTCATATACGTGGATTCCAGTTTTCATAATCCGACCGGTGCGATCCTTTCTGTCGAAAGAAGAAAAAAACTGTTGGAATTATCATATCAATATAGAATCCCGATTATTGAAGAAGACGAAGGATCTGAACTTTATTATGACGCGGGGGAAGTCCCTTCGATAAAATCCATGGATACGGGGAATAATGTAATATATATGTATTCATTTTCACTCACCATGATGCCTGGTGCGGGGATATCCTTTGTAGTGGCTGATACAAATGTGATACAGCCGCTCAGCAAGCTGGTTTCCATGAAATTGGTCTCGCTTGACTGGGTTCCGCAGATGCTTTTGCTTGAGTACATGAAACAGGGGATATTTTCCAGGCGGCTTGATGATTTCAGAAGCATATGCAGGGAAAAGAGAGATTTGATGTGTCATCATATCGACCGCATATCATCAGAAGCAGGGCTTTCTTACCGCAAACCGGCAGGTGGCGTATACCTGTGGGTGAAGCTGCCTTCTGGCATTCATGCCAGAGAGCTGCTTGAAGCGGCGCATCGGGAAGGGGTTACTTTTATCCCAGGGTATGTTTTTTATCCGAAAAAGCATGTTGGAAACAATTATATCAGGCTCAATTACTCTTACCCAGCAAAGCTTCAGATCGAAGCGGGGCTGGAAATTTTGGGAAGGGTGATTCGGCAAACACAACAGAAAATTCAGATAAAATAGAAAGCAAATTGTTAAAGTGATTGAAAATACAAAGCTGGCATACAAAAAAAATATTAAGCTGGTACTTTAGTAATATTTGCCAATATAGTATGATGCATATATAGGGATGACACGGACAGTCAATCAGGCAATCATTTAGAAGAAAAGGAGAATAGAAAAATGGCGGTAAATTTAAAAGGAAGAAGTTTTTTGACGTTGATGGATTTTACACCGGAGGAAATCAGGTACATGCTGGATCTGGCGCATGACCTCAAAGCGAAAAAACGAGCAGGCATTCGCAATGAAGTGTTAAAGGGAAAGAATATCGTTCTTTTGTTTGAAAAAACATCCACGAGAACGAGATGTGCGTTTGAGGTCGCATGCCTGGATGAAGGCGCGCACGTTACCTTCCTCGATTCCAAGAGTTCCCAGATGGGCAAAAAAGAGAGCCTGGAGGATTCGGCAAAGGTTTTGGGAAGATTCTTTGATGGAATTGAGTATAGGGGATATGCGCAGTCGGTTGTAGAGGATCTGGCGAAATATTCAGGTGTTCCTGTATGGAATGGGCTTACTGATGCGGACCATCCGACGCAGATTCTGGCAGATATGCTGACCATTGAAGAACACATCGACAAGCCGCTGAAAAATGTTAAGGTGGTATTTTGCGGGGATGTTAGAAACAACATGAGTTATGCGTGGATGTATGGCTGTGCAAAAATGGGGATGCATTTCGTTGCCTATGGACCTGATGTTTTGGCAAAGCAGATCGATCAGGATATTATGAAAAAAGTACAGGCCGTTGCCAAGGAAACAGGCGCTACGATTGAAGTTTCATCAACAGATGATTGTCTCAAGGGCGCTGACGTGCTTTATACGGATATATGGGCATCCATGGGAGAGGAAGCGGAAATTCAGGATAGAGTAAAGATCCTGACGCCATACAGGGTAACGATGGAAATGCTTGAGCGGACGGAAAATCCGGATGTGATATTCCTTCATTGCCTGCCTTCCTTCCATGATTTTGAAACAGAGATGGCGAAGAGCCAGAAAGAGCTTGGTTACGATATCAGGGAAGTAACCGACGAGGTATTCACAAGCAGGTACTCTAAGGTATTTGATGAAGCGGAGAATAGAATGCATACGATCAAAGCTGTAATCGTGGCAACCTTGTAAAACGGTTGCAGCCTCATAGTATTATCTGAGAAAGAAAGGAGGGTTAATATGAAACCCGGAATCAACAATTACTCAGAAATAGGTAAGCTTAATAAGGTGCTGCTTCACAGGCTAGGCGATGAGATCGAAGGTCTTGTGCCGGACAATTTTGAACGGCTGCTGTTCGATGATATCCCATACTTGAAGGTGGCGCAGCAGGAGCATGATAGATTTGCGGATCTGCTTCGGGAAAATGATGT
>CAJUEB010000002.1 GCA_910585135.1 uncultured Eubacteriales bacterium | reverse complement strand
AGCTGGGTTTATGGTATGCCGATGTTGCCTGGGAGGATGCGTTTACCTTTGAGATGATGCAAGGGGAACAGGTAAAGAAGGGCGCGGCTATTTTCCCAAGACTGGATATCGAGAAGGAGCTTGCAGAACTGGAAGCGATGAAGGGCGGCGATGAAGAAGCAAATATTCCGCTGGAATTAAAGCCGGAAATTCAGTTCGATGATTTTGATAAAATCGATTTCAGGGTAGGGACGATCCTGTCGGCGGAAAAGCACCCGAAAGCCGATAAGCTGCTAGTGTTCCAAGTGAAGATGGGAACGGAAAAACGCCAGATCATCTCAGGCGTAGCGGAGCATTTTAAGCCGGAAGACTGCGTTGGCAAGAAGGTACTCGTGGTGGCAAATTTGAAACCGAGGAAGCTGCGCGGCCTGGAATCAAAGGGCATGATCATGTTTGCCGACAATGTCGTCGATGGGAAAGAACACCTTGAATTTATGACGACATTGGCTGAGGACGGCAACCCGGTAACGTAAACGAAGCAGTGAGGCTGCGGCACAGCAGCGCATGATTATATCGCAGCAGGATCGCAGCTGTCGTGATGTTGTGTTGCGATCGTGGAGCTGTAGCGGGTCTTGCGCAGCGGCGTGTGCCAAAGATCGCAGGCGTTTGGCGATGATTTTGAAACAAACAGGGAGGCAGTGACAAGTGTTATTTGATTCTCATGCACATTTGAATAACGATGGAATGTCCGAAAAGGACAGGAACACCATGGTTGCGGCGATCGAAGATTCATCGCTTGATTATGTGATGGATATCGGCTTTGATCTTGCCAGCTCGAAGCTGGCGGTAGATCATGCGGCAAAATATCCGTGGTGTTATGCCGCCGTGGGCTATCACCCGCATGATGCGAAAGATTTGGACGAGATGAGCCTGGCGATGATCAAGGGGCTTGCGAAAAAACAGAAGGTGATGGCGATCGGTGAGATCGGGCTTGATTTTCACTACGATCATTCTCCCCGCGATGTGCAGCGGGAGGCTTTCCGCAAGCAGATCCGCCTTGCGAATGAACTAAAAATGCCGATCGTGATCCATTCACGGGAAGCAGATCAGGAAGTTATGGATATCCTGAAGGAAGAAGGCGCTTTCTCTGATGAACGAAAAAGCTGGTTTCCGAAACGCCCTGCCCCGAAAGGCTGGGCAAAACCTTGTGCAGGCAGCGCTGCGGACGGGCTTTGCGATGATGCACGGGTATTGCTTCATTGCTTTTCCGGCAGTGCACAGCTGGGCAAGCAGTATGTTAAGCTGGGAGCGACCCTTTCCATCGCAGGTCCTGTGACTTATAAAAATAACCGCAAAACCTGTGCTGTAGCAGAGGAAATTCCGCTTGACTTCCTGCTGGTGGAAACCGATTCGCCGTATCTTACGCCTGAGCCTTTCCGCGGCAAGAAAAATATGCCGCCTTTCGTGGAGCATACAGCCCGCAAGGTGGCACAGCTCAAAGAGGTTTCCTTTGAGGAGGTGGCAGCGGCGACCAAGGAAAATGCCATGCGTTTTTACGGCATAAAAAAATAATTACCCTGACAGCAATTCCAACAAATTGTGACATGGACAAGCTGTATAATGTGCCTGTATTAGGATTGGAGATTTTTAACATGGAAAATACCACCAAATCAGGCACTTTTCATTTGCCAAAAACAAAATTGATCAGAGGACTTGCTTATATGCTGCTTGCCTTTGCGTTATGTCGCGGTCCGATTTTGGGAACTTGTTTCCCGGCAGGCATATCGCTTATCGCCTATATGCTGTCGAAGAACACGTACCGTTTGTATTTGCTCGCTCCGGCAGCGGCAGGAATGTTTTCTTGTTTTCTGCGGGGGTATGATCCGTGGGGCGAGCTTATCGCTATGGCTGTTTGTGCGATTATATTTACGGCGGCCAGGCACATAAGGCTCGCACTGTGGCAGCGGGCAGTTATCGCAGCTTCGATCGGGATTGTTTGTATCAGTATATACAGGCTGGCGACAGCGACTGTATATAAAACCAGTATTCAGCTTTTGTTGATGGAAGGCCTGCTGATCTTTCTGCTGGTATTCCTGTTCGATGCTTTCTTCGGGATTTTTGAACGGAATGCAGGCGGCCGGATGGAAAAAAGAGCTGAAAGCAGCGGCGGCAGCCAGACAGTGGAAGGGTCTGGGCGTAATGCTTTCGACGGTTTCAGCCGTCGCTTTTCATCACGGCCGTATCCGCAGGAGCTAGCACTGGCAGCCTTTACCTTCGTATGCATTATGTCAATGAATGGACTGGGGGTATCCTTTCTGGCTTGGATTGCCATATTGTTTTTGGCGTTATGGGTTCAGGCCTATGCCGATACGGGAATGGCGCTTTTCGTGGCAGCATCAGGCGGGATTATGACCGCGCTTTTGGAACAGGCGCAGTGGGGACTGATGGCTACCGTTATGACAGGGCTTGTTGCGGCGTCATTTGTAAAAAAATACGGCGTGCTTTTTTCCGTGGTTGTCTTCGCGGTAGTCTGTCAGGCTCTTGGAAGCGCGGAAAGCGGTGTTATATTAGGCGTTGATAGCTATAGTCTGTTTCTGGCCTCGGCGGCGTTTCTGGCGCTCAACTGGCGGTTTGGCAGCAAGATGCGCCGGATCATGCAAAGGTTTCTTTTCGCTCATGCTACGGCGGCGGATATGAGCGATAACCGAATGGAGGCGGTTTTATGCGGCAAGATCGCTGAAATGGATGATTTGGCTGAACTCTATGCGACCTATCTCGATAGCAGGTCGATCCTTGCCAATCAATTCAGTATTACCAGGCAGATCATCGATGATATCAGGCGGCAGCTCGGACAGAGCGAGAGAAGAGCGGCTATGCAAGCGCATGAGAGGTTTCAGGTCGATTTAGCGATATCACAGTGCGCCGCCAGCGGAGCGATCAATGGGGATTGCTGTGGATGGCAGGATATCGGCGATGGAAAAACCGCGATGGTGGTTAGTGACGGAATGGGAAAGGGCAAAAAAGCGGCGGCAGAAAGCCTCATGGTCACGAAGACGATCATTTCCCTTCTCCGGGCGGGGGTGAGTACGGATCTCACGCTCAAGATGATCAACACGATTATGCTGATGAAAGAGGATGAGGACTTTTATGCGACAGTAGATTTAATTACGATCGATCGGAAAACAGGCAGTGCCAGGTTCTATAAAATAGGGGCAGCGCCTACGTTGATACGGAGAAAGAGCAATGTGGAGGAAGTGAAGCTTTCAGCACTTCCGCTTGGTATTGTAAACGGGCTTAAAATTCGTTATGTGGAAACGACATTGAAGAAGGATGATTGGATCATCATGATGTCTGATGGCGTCAGCGATGGCGGTGATGGGTTGCTGGGCGCAGTGACGGGGGCGGATGGGAGGCGGCGGGATGCCGGAAGCTTTCTGGGCAGGATCAAGGAGACCGCCGCCAGCGTCAGATCCGCAGACCCGCAGGCTATGAGCGATTTGATCCTTAATCAGGCTGCGGACAGTTATATCGGAAAGGAACGGGATGACCTTACGGTTATGGTAGCGCATATTCTCTAAATGTGATACAATGTCTTTGTCTGACGATGCCGGCCGGGGCTGGCAAATCCATACCTGCGAAAAGGAATCCAGATGTTGCCGGATATCACGAAAAAAACAGAAGACAAAGTCAGAAAAACCATAGAAGCACAAGACTTGCTGACACAAAACCAGCACATTGTAATCGGCCTTTCAGGAGGTCCTGATTCAGTGTGCCTTTTTCACGTGCTGCTGGCTTTTCAAAAGGCGATGAACTTGGTTCTCCATCCGGTTCACGTCAACCATCAGTTCAGGCCTTACGCAGCGGAGCATGACCAGAGATATGTAGAGCAGCTTTGTCGCCAACATGACCTTTCCTGCCATTCTTTTGTAGTGGATTGTAACAAGCTGGCGGAGAAGCTGCATCTGACGAGCGAAGAAGCCGGGCGCAAAGCCCGCTATGATGCTTTTTATGAGGTCGCAAAGCAGGTTTCTCTAGAGCTTGCGGAAGAGGCAGGGGCGCAAACGGAAGAAGACATGATTAAGAGCCGCAGCCGCGTGAAAATCGCAGTGGCACAGAATGCCAACGATCAGGCGGAGACCGTACTGTTCCGCCTGCTTAGGGGAACAGGTATCGATGGGCTTTCTGGAATCGCATACAAACGGGACGAGCGGGGCTTTGAGGTGATCCGCCCATTGCTCGATCTTTACAGGAGCGAAATCGAAGCGTATTGCAGCGATAACCGGCTGCACCCGGTAACAGACCATACCAACCAGGAAGCTGTTTATACCAGGAATAAAATTCGGCTGGAACTGATTCCTTATCTGCAAACGGGATATAATGAAAACATAGAGGAGGGGCTTGTGCGCCTTTCCCGGATCGCTGCGGATGATAAGGCGTATCTGTGGCAGCAGGCGGATGCTGCTTATCAAAGGCTTGTCGTCTCAGAAGATGGCGTTTTTGGAGCTGGCAATTTCGCAGATCATACATTTGCAGATCGTGCTGCCGGATCAGACCTTGAGAACGGTCGGATCGCCGAAACCGGCACTGATGAAGGCGGTTTGTTTTCTGCCGTTACGATGAGGCGGGAGGAGCTTTCGGCGCTGCACAAGGCGCTGCGGCACAGGGTCATGCTTAAGGCATTCCGAAAGATCGGCCTTACGCAGGATGTCTCGCAGGAGCGGTTAAGCGCGGCAGACGCCATCATCGAAAAAAAACAAGCTCCTAAAACTGTCCAGTTTCCGCACGGATATCGCGTTACGGTGGCAAACGGCAAGGTAACTTTTGCAAGGATGCGGCAAGTGTAAGCAGGTGCGGGACAGCGTGAAAAAGCGCGGGATAGCTGCAAGTATGCAGCGGGCGCAGGCCCGGACGGACGGGCAGTGCAAATAAACGCGATAAAAGATGAAATTTTTGTGAAAATGTAATAAAGCAGTCGCTGTTGCTATTGAAAAAAATTGGTTTTCGTGATAAAATATTGAATTAATTTTGTTTGACAATAACAAAAGTTTAGATATAAGAAGATTGCCGGGAGGAAAGAAATTTTGAAAAAAACGAGAAATATTATAATCTATTTAGTCATATTCGGCCTCGTGTTTGCCATGGTATGGTTTTATAACAGCGATGCGCCGGAGGAGCAGCAGGAAGTCAAAACCTCCACAATGGTTAAATATCTCAAGGATGATGAGGTGGAAAGCATCAATGTGACGGATACCAAGCTGACCGCGGAGCTGGAATCGGGCGATACGGTATATGCATATGTGAATAGCGTTGTAGATCTGAGCTACATTTATGATATGTATATCATGCCGAAGGTAGATGACGGGACATTAAAGCTGGACAGCGACGAGCCGAAGAAGGAATCAATTTTCCTCAATTTGCTGCCTACCCTGATCATGATCGGCATTATGATCTTTTTCTTTGTGATGATCATGAATCAGAGCGGCGGCGGGGGGAAGGCGATGTCCTTCGGCAAGAGCCGGGCGAAGCTGCACAAGGAAAGCGAATTGAAGAAAATTACCTTTAAGGATGTAGCGGGTCTTAAGGAAGAAAAGGAAGAATTGGAGGAAATCGTTGATTTTCTGCGTCATCCTGCCAAGTATAACAGCTTAGGCGCGAGGATTCCAAAAGGAATCCTGCTGGTAGGCCCTCCGGGAACGGGAAAAACTTACATTTCAAGAGCTGCCGCCGGAGAAGCAGGCGTGCCGTTCTTTACGATAAGCGGCTCTGATTTCGTGGAAATGTTCGTCGGCGTCGGCGCGTCGAGGGTGCGGGATCTATTCGAGCAAGCGAAGAAAAATGCGCCTTGTATCGTGTTCATCGATGAGATCGATGCTGTAGGACGAAAGAGGGGCGCAGGCCTTGGCGGTGGTCATGATGAACGGGAGCAGACGCTCAACCAGCTTCTCGTCGAGATGGATGGATTCGCCGAAAATGCGGGGATTATCATATTGGCAGCAACCAACAGGCCTGACGTTCTCGATCCGGCTCTGCTGCGGCCGGGCAGGTTTGACAGGCAGATCGTGATCGGAATCCCGGACATTGTAGGCCGGGAAGAGATATTCAGGGTTCATTCCAAAAACAAGCCGCTGGATGACGGCGTTGATGCGAAGGTGCTTGCGAGGCGGACGCCGGGATTTTCTCCTGCTGATATTGAAAACATGCTGAACGAGGCGGCGCTTTTAGCGGCCAGAAGAAATGGCATGAAAATCAGGATGGATGAAATCGAAGAGGCGATCACCAAGGTAATCGCAGGCCCGGAAAAGAAGAGCAGGGTAATCAGTGAAGAAGAACGCAAATTGACGGCATACCATGAAGCGGGACATGCCGTGGTTGCCCATGTCCTGCCAAAGACCGACCCGGTTCATCAGATTACGATTATTCCGCGCGGAAGGGCCGGCGGATTTACCATGATTTTGCCAAAAGAGGATAAATACTATGGCACAAAGGAGACGATGCGCGAGCAGATCATTCATCTTTTGGGTGGCCGCGTGGCCGAACTCTTGACGCTGGATGATATCAGTACAGGTGCAAGCAACGATATTCAGCGGGCAACCGATATCGCCAAGGAGATGGTAACAAAGTATGGGTTCAGCGACAAGCTCGGTCCTGTGAATTACAGCTCCTCGGATGAGGTCTTCTTAGGCAAGGATTTTTCCACGAGGCAGAATTATTCCGAAGGCACTGCCGCTGAGATCGATGCAGAAGTGAAAGAGATCATAGAAGAAGCGTTTGAGGCGGCGAAAAAGATCCTTTCCGAGCACATGGAGCAGTTGACGGCTGTGGCAGAAGGGCTTTTAGAAGTGGAAACGCTGGATCACGATCAGTTCGTGCAGCTTTATGACGGGGAGAAGACGCCGCAGGAGTTGGCAGAAGCGCTTCGTTTGCAGATGGAAAAGAAGAAAGAACTCGATGAGCAGGAGGCCGCTGAATCTGCAAAAATTCGCAAAAGAGAAGCCGCCCTGGCGAAGAAAAGGGAACTGGAGGAAGCGGCTAAGGCGCTGGAAGCACAAGGGAGAAGCGGTAAATCCAAGCCGAAGCTCATGACCTATAACGATGTGACGAAAACCGCCGAGCCGTTTGATCCGATGCATTTAGCTAAGGATGAGCCGGAGGAAGATGGGCCGGAGGAACCGGATGGTGCTGGCAAGAAAGCTCCGAAATTTGACGGATCAGGTAAGGATGTGATCAATGTTCCTCCTCGCGATGCGGCGGACTTGGATGAGCCGGAACTGGATGATGACGATATGCCGAGCGAAGAAGAACTGGCAGTATATGATACGGATTACCTCAATGATGATGACGATGACGACTATGGCGATAACGATGATGATGAAGACGATTTGATGGATGATGAAAAAAGTGATCCGGACGATGATCCTGCGCAAGAAGAGAGGAAACGATCATGAAGGTTACAGTGGCAGACTGCCTTGCCCTTGATGCTTTTTGCGGTGCGGAGGTAGTAGCCGGAAAGGTGAATCTTGCAAACGATGTCAAAGCGGTATCTGTTTTAGATATTTGCCAGGCAGACGATATCAAGCTTTGCGGGAGCGTGAAAACGGAAATCCTGCTTACGGGGTTTCTGGGCGTCAGGGACGATGTGGATGCGCAGTGTGATATCGTCAACGCCGTAGCGGCGGGAGGCTGTGCGGCGCTTGCTGTTTACTATGTAGGAAAAGTCGTCAAAAAATTGGATCAGCGAGTCATCGATACGGCACAGCGGGCGATGCTTCCGCTGATTTTGATGCCGCAGGCCGCAACATATTCGCAGGCGATTGCCGATGTGATGGACAAGGTGCTGTACGGAGACAATTTCAGCAACAGCCTTATCAGCAACACGGTTTTTCATTTGCTGAATTTCGAGAAACACAGTAATTTCCAGTCGGCAGTGCGGGAAGCTGCCATCAACAACGATTTTCAGTTAATCATTTTAAGCGAGGATTTCAATCCGATTCTCACGGTGGAAACCAGGCATAAAGCGACGATTGCGGATGCGATCAAGCTGGGCAGGGAAAGAAATGTAGAGAGCAATTCCAAGGTCTATACCATGATCGACGTCAATGGGGTACTGACCTATTGGGGCCCTGTTGTGATCAACAACGATAAATACTATATGTTTATCGTGGATAATGAAGACTCCTATACCGCAGGGGAAATCACGAAGCTGGCTGAAATCATCGAGCTGGCGATGGGTATGTGGAAATATACGCCGGAGCGGGACGCCAAGGCAGAGTTTATCAAATCCCTGATTCGCGGCAATAAGAGCCTTGCCTATACGCTCAAGGACGAAGCCAGGATCAGCGGGGAGGAAATTCTCAGCGTGTTTTTTTCCAAAGGAATCGGACACGAGGTTGAGAGCCAGATCTTTTCAGAATTTGAGAAGGAAGCGGACCTGAATATCATGAAAATTACCGAAGGGGATGAAACCTACGGCATGATATTGACCTATGAGGACGAAGGCGTCAATCCAAGCATTAAGAATAGCTGCGTGCAGCTTTTTAATAAATTGAAGGGAAATAAAAAAGCCCGCATTTTCCATGTAACAGGGCTTAACGGCATTGAAGGCGCGGGGGACGCTTACAGGCTGATCAGTGAGAGCTGGTCCTTCGTGCAGAACGTATTCCCATATAAGCGCGTATTTACAAAATACGAGCTGACGCTTGTCAGTAATTGTATTAATATCCAGCTTCAGGGCGGCTTTGTGAAAAAAAACTATATCGAGCTTTTAGACCCGTTTAAAGAGGCTGGTGAGAATAAGGGAAAGCAACTGCTTGATACGCTCGAGACTTTTGTGCTGGATGCCGGCATGAACAGCGGCAAGACGGCTGAATTTATGGGAATCCATACCAATACAGTTCAGTACAGGCTAAAGAAAATCAATGAAATGCTAGGCGTGGAAATCACGGGAAACCGCGTCATTCCAGGGCTGACGATGGCGTTGGCCTTGAAACGGCTGGAGCGGGTCGTCAGCTAGCTTTGCTGGCGCAAGCGACTACATGGCGGCATGATTTTAATGGACAGGCATTCGCATGAATTTCATGCGGGAAGAAAGGAGCTTTACAGCAATATGTATTTTAATTATCTTGAACAGAAAGACCCGGAAATAACGGCAGCAATCAAACGCGAAGTGAACAGGCAGGAGACGAAGATCGAAATGATCGCTTCCGAGAATTTCGTCAATTACGAAATTATGGAGGCGGCAGGCAGCGTACTGACCAATAAATATGCAGAAGGCTACCCCGGTAAACGGTATTACGGCGGCTGCGAATTTGTGGACGAGGTGGAGACGCTGGCGATAGAACGGGCGAAAGCGATATTCCGTGCGGATCATGCGAACGTACAGCCGCATTCGGGTGCTAATGCAAATACTGCGGTTTATCAGGCTGTATTGGAATACGGCGATACCGTGATGGGTATGGATCTGTCCAATGGCGGGCATCTTTCCCATGGCTCTCCGGTCAACATTTCCGGAAGATCCTACCATTTCGTATCCTATGGATTAGATCCCGAAACGGAGACGATCAATTTTGACAACGTGCGCGAGCTGGCGCGCAAACATAAGCCGAAGCTCATCGTAGCCGGTGCATCCGCATATCCGAGAACCATTCATACCGATAAGTTCCGGGAGATTGCCGATGAAGTCGGCGCGATTCTGATGGTGGACATGGCACACATTGCAGGTCTTGTAGCGGCCGGACTTCACCCAAATCCAGTGGAGCATGCGGATATCGTCACCAGTACGACGCATAAGACGCTCAGAGGTCCGAGAGGCGGCCTGATTCTTTGTAAGGAAAAGTATGCAAAGGCGATCGATAAGGCGATCTTTCCGGGAACACAGGGCGGACCGCTGATGCATATCATCGCAGCGAAGGCGGTGTGCTTTAAGGAAGCGATGGAACAGAGTTTTGCGGAGTACCAGCAGCAGGTGATCAAGAATGCGGCTGCGCTGGCGAAGGCACTGCGGGAAAAAGGCTTTGAGCTGGTTTCCGGCGGCACGGATAACCATCTGGTTTTGGTAAAGCTGGTTAACAAAGGCGTGACGGGAAAACAAGCAGAAAACCTTCTGGATGAGGCGAATATCACCACAAATAAGAATACGATTCCAAATGATCCGCAAAGTCCGTTCATTACGAGCGGGCTGCGGCTGGGAACGCCTGCGATGACCAGCAGGGGATTTAAGGAAGCGGATGTCGCAAAGACGGTAGAAGCGATTGCACTTGTCATAGACAGCCAGGGAGATGCCGTGGCAATGGACAAGGCCAGGGCGATCGTAAAGGAATTGACCGATAAGTACCCGCTTCATAAAAATTTGACTCAATAAGAGGATAATCACCGGCAAATAAACTCTGAGGCAGATGCCGGGGGTTTTCTTGCAAGGACGGCTGGCGGACACAGTGTTTTGCCGTCTATCGGAAAATGTGAGCAGGTAGGAGGAAGCATAAATGAATAAGCTCGAGCAGCTCCATGAAATGAAAGAAAAGATCATGCGGGGCGGCGGTGAAAAAAGAATCAGCGCACAGCATGCGAAAGGAAAGCTTACGGCAAGGGAGCGATTGGAAATTCTCTTTGACAAGGATAGCTTCGTTGAAATGGATGTTTTTGTCAAGCATAGATGCAATAATTTCGGCATGGACGAAAAAGAACTGCCCGGTGATGGCGTCGTTACCGGGTATGGGCAGGTGGAAGGCAGGCTCGTGTTTGCTTTTGCGCAGGATTTCACAGTGAGCGGCGGCTCTCTGGGCGAATATCATGCGGAAAAAATCGTCAAGATGCAGAGTATGGCATTAAAAATGGGTGCGCCTGTAGTGGGCTTGCAGGATTCCGGCGGTGCGAGGGTAGAGGAAGGCGTAGCAGCTCTTTCCGGATTCGGCAAGATATTCCGCAACAATACGATTTCCTCCGGCGTCATTCCGCAGATTTCCGTGATCATGGGTCCTTGTGCAGGCGGCGCTGTCTACTCGCCTGCGATTACCGATTTCGTGTTCATGGTAGATAAGACGAGCCAGATGTTCATTACCGGACCGAACGTAATCAAGACCGTCACAGGTGAGGAAGTAACGGCAGAGCAGCTTGGCGGGGCAATGACCCATAATAGCATAAGCGGCGTGGCGCATTTCATCGGTGCAGATGATAGAAGCACGTTGCTGATGGTCAGGGAGCTTTTAGGCTATATGCCGTCTAACAATATGGAGACGCCGCCAGTGAAGCCGTCTACAGATGATGTGAACAGGCTCATTCCGCAGCTCAACGATATGATTCCCGATAATCCGAACAAGGCATATGATATGTATGCCGTTATTCGCAGTATCGCGGACGATGGCAAAATTTTTGATATTATGCCGCATTATGCGAAGAATATCATTACCTGTTATATCAGGCTGGACGGCGCTACGATCGGCGTTGTTGCCAATCAGCCGATGTTCGGTGCGGGATGTCTCGATATCGATGCATCCGATAAGGCTGCGCGGTTTATCAGAAGGTGCGATGCATTTAATATTCCGCTGCTGACGATAGAAGACGTGCCGGGGTTTCTTCCTGGCACAGGCCAGGAACACGGCGGCATTATCAGGCATGGAGCGAAGATGCTCTATGCTTACTGTGAGGCGACTGTTCCCAAGGTGACGGTCATCCTGCGGAAAGCTTACGGCGGCGCATACATAGGCATGTGCAATAAAGAACTGGGTGCTGATGTGGTCATGGCATGGCCGAGCGCACAGATCGCAGTCATGGGCGCTTCCGGTGCGGTCAACATTATTTCTCCGATTAAAAAGGAAATAAAAGAAGCGGACGACCCGCAGAAGGTCAGGGAAGAGAAAATCGCAGAGTACGAAGAAAAATTCAATAATCCATACCGGGCGGCAGAGCTTGGGTATGTCGATGATATTATCGAGCCTGCATGCACAAGGCAGCGTGTGATCAGCGCCTTGGATATGCTGCGCACGAAGCGGGAATCGCTGCCTGCTAAGAAGCATGGCAATATTCCGCTTTAGGAGGTGATACGATGGGTTTGATGGAAAAGTTTGCAGATCCTGCGTTGTTTGACTCCTTAAGCTTCAGTGAAAAGATGGCCGGATCGGCGATTACGATGCTGATGGGCATGGGAATCACGTTTATCATTCTCTGCATTTTGTGGGGATTTGTCGCAATTATGGGGAAAACGATGGACGCTGTACAGAAGAAGGATAAGGCATCCGGTACGGCGAAAACAGACGTATCAAAGGCGGATGCGTTGCCTGCTGCTGCGGCGGATGAGACAGATGCGGGGATTGCAGCGGATACGCAGGCGCAGACCGATGATGAGGTGATTACGGCGGTGATTGCGGCAGCCATTTGTGCTTATCAGGAAAGCGGTGGTGCGGGCAATCTTGTGGTCAAAAAAATCAGCAGGGTTTCCGGCGGGACGAATCCTTGGGTCAGCGCGGCTCTGGAAGAATGCATGCAGAGCAGACGGATTTGATTGTGCTTTGATTGGAAATAAGCGTATTGGTTCGAAATAGAAGCTCTTCTTGAATGTAAATGCTTTGCTTAAAGAATAAGCACTCGGATCGGGGATGGCATATTTAAGCAGATGTAGAACCTTTGATCAGAAGATTAGCGTTTTCATTGGGCATAAACGCTTTGATTGAAGGTTAGCGCACGGATCAGAAAAGGGAGCTTTGCTTACATATAACAGCGGGAAGCAGATCGAAAGGAATGGATATAACAATGAAAAAATACAACATCACGGTGAATGGAACGGTCTATGAAGTGGAAGTAGAGGAGGCTGGCACTGACGCTGCATCCGCATCTTCCACAGGAACTTTTGCGGCAGCAGCGCCAACTTCTTCTCCGGTGCCAGCCTCTGATCCAGCGCCCTCTGCGCCAGCGGCAGCGGCGTCTTCCGCAGCCCCGCAAGCAGGAGCATCCGCTGCGGCAGGCGCAGAGGGCGTAGTAACAGCGCCAATGCCGGGAACTGTCCTGGATATTAAAGTCAGTCCGGGGCAAGCAGTAAACAAAGGCGATGTGCTGATAATCCTGGAAGCCATGAAGATGGAAAACGAGATCATGGCGCCGGCAGCGGGGACAGTGGATACGATTCCTGCATCGAAAGGTGCGTCTGTCAATGCGGGTGCTGTTCTCGTTACCTTGAAATAATCGTGAAAAGGAGAAAATCATGCTACTGGCATTTGATGTAGGAAATACCAATATCGTATTGGGCGTTTTTAAAGATGGCAAGATGATTACCAACTGGAGACTGGAGACAGATAATAATAAAAGCGCCGATGAATACGGCATGATCGTAGGGCAGCTATTTCAGCATGAAGGACTGAAACCGGAAAGCGTGAAGGATGTTATCATTTCTACGGTAGTACCATCGGTTCTATATACGTTACAGCACCTTTCTATGAAATACTTTAACCGCAAGGCAATCGTGATCGGGCCTGGCATCAAAACAGGTCTTGTCGTAAAATACGATAACCCGAAGCAGGTTGGATCGGACAGGATCGTCAACGCCGTTGCAGCGCACAGCAAATACGGTGGTCCTTTGATCATCATCGATTTTGGGACTGCCACGACATTTTGTGCTGTTACTGCTAAGGCAGAATATATTGGCGGTTCGATTGCACCCGGGCTGAAAATCGCCTCAGAGGCTTTGTTTGAGAAGACCTCAAAGCTCCCCAAGGTGGAGCTGGAAGAGCCGGGTCATGTGATTTGCAGGAATACCATTAACAGCATGCAGTCCGGTCTGGTATACGGGCATATGGGCATGGTGGATTATATCGTCAAGAAGATGAAAAAAGAACTTCAAGACTACAGCCGCGATGAATCACAGGAGGTCAAGGTGATCGCTACAGGGGGCCTTGCTACCATGATCGATTCAGGGATCGATTGCATTGACCATGTGGATAAGATGCTGACGCTCGAAGGGCTTGAAATGATATACGAGAAGAACAGAAAAAACAGGAGAACGGAAATAAAAGGCGATAAGGAGAGGCGTGAGTGCGATTATGAAGAACAGATCTATTAAGATCGGCTCGCTTCAGCTTGAAACACCTTTTGTACTTGCTCCCCTGGCGGGAATTACAGATAAAGCGATGAGGAGTCTCTGCGCACAGCAAGGGGCTTCTTTGACGTATACGGAAATGGTAAGTGGCAAAGGACTGTGGTACGGTGACAGGAAAAGCCGGGACTTGTTGGAAATCGGAGATGACGAAGGACCTGTCGCTTTCCAGCTCTTTGGCAGCGATCCGGAAATTATGGCATTTGCGGCGAAAACTTTAAAAGAGGAAGCAAATCCAATTCTGGATCTCAATGTTGGCTGTCCTGTCCCTAAGATCGTGCGGAACGGGGAGGGTTCGGCGTTGCTCAAACGGCTGGATCTTCTCTACGATGTGGTGAATGCCATGGTAAAAAATGCGGAAAAGCCTGTTACCGCCAAGATCAGGATGGGATTTGAACGAGGCAGCAATACGGCGGTGGAAACGGCGAAGACCCTTGCAGCCGCTGGAGCTTCGGCAGTTACCGTTCATGGCAGGACGAGAGAGCAGTTTTATGAGGGAAAAGCGGATTGGCAGGTGATCGCAGATGTGAAACGTGCCGTGGATATTCCCGTGATCGGAAACGGCGATGTGGTTTCGGGCAGGGATGCCGTGGCTATGTTGGAGCAGACGGGTTGTGACGGCGTGATGATTGCCCGGGGCGCATTGGGTAATCCATGGATCTTTCGGGACGCTATTTGTCTGTGGCAGGGCAGAACGCTTCCGCCGCCGCCATCTTGTGAGGAAAAGATGCATATGCTGCTAAAGCATTTTGACCTCGTTGTTTGTGATAAAGGGGAAAGCGTCGCGGTTCGGCAGATTCGCAAGCATGTGGGCTGGTACGCCAAAGGAATTCGCGGCGCAGCGGCCCTGCGAAGGCAGATCAACACGATCAGCGATGCAGAAAGTTTGCGCCATGTGATCAGGAAGATGGCGGAGTGCGGAGCGCGATAGAGGCAGCTTGCAAAATGTGATATGCATCCTCCATCCGCCGCACTTTGTTTTCTCTATATGCATTCAATACGCATCCAGTATGCATTTGAGCCAGTACGAATGCAGGCCAGTGCGCTTATTCCTTTGTGGCGGTAATACGGGGCAAATTTTAGGGGCGTTTTCAAGGTGGCAAGCAAGTGAAACCCCTTCCAGAAACAGGGAAAACCACTCTTTTAAACCTGCACCTTACACACCAGGCGGATGTCGTTTTTTATGGCAGAGAGCAGCTCGCAAATTTTATGATGGATCGCCTTGCCCTGGACTGCCTCGCCTTGGATTACCTTGCCCTGGACTGCTTCGCTTTGCACCGTCTCGTCCTGTGCCGGGGATGCGGAGATGTTATTGAGGCATTCCTCCAATGCGATCACGTGTTCATAAAGCGCGGTGAGACCCAGCATCCCGGAGAGTCCTTTGATTGAGTGGCAAAGCGCAGAACACTCAGGAAAATGATTTTGCTGGATCAGAGCTTCCATGCGGAATGCCAGGTCGGCATTGTTTCGCTTGAAATTGTTAAAATGCTTTTCAAAGAGCCGGAAGCTGCCGCCCATATTATTGATCGCCCTGTGGACGTCGCAAATTTGCGGATCGACCGCAGGCGCGTCCCTTTCGCTTTTCTGCATGGCATTCGGCGTCAAGGAATATTGCAATGCATTGTGGATATACGGGGAAATTGCAGTAAGGAATTCAGATGAATTAAACGGCTTAAACAAGAGTGCATCGAAAAGATCGCGCGCATCGTTTAGCCTGGCATCGTCCTTACTGGAGGCGGTAATCGCGATGATCGGGGCTTTAATTCCCAGGTTTTGCAGTTTTGTGGCTGTTTCAAATCCATTCATTTTTGGCAGATTGATATCCATGAGGATGAGCGAGTAGTAATCTTTCTCAACCAGGCTGCATCTTGTCACCGCTTCCATGCCGTCAAATGCGCTTTCGCATTTGACATTGATGTCGCAAAGAAACGTTCGCATTACCTCATGATTGGCTATCGTGTCTTCAACGATTAATACAATATCTTGTGGTAAATTGGCAATTGTGTTCATAATAACCCCTTTCTTTTGAAGTCTTTCCTTTAAGCTGATTGTATCTGTAAATGGATCGGTTTGCCACATAAACCGTACGACGGCATTTGGCAGGAAACGACAAAATCCCTAAAATTATATTGTAGTGCAAAAATGAAATTGATAGAATAAAGTAGATATAGGAGGAATTATGGAATGGTGACTGTATTACTCAAGACAGGCACGAGCCTTTTGCTGGGAATCCTGGCAGGATGCGCCGCTATATATATCTTTAATAAGATGCCTGCTGCGTGGCTGTGTGATTACGGGGAAAAACCATCGCAGCTCCTGCAAGATCCGCACGTGCAGCGGATCAAAGGCTTTCCCTGGAGGTGGATCTATGCGGCAGGCTTTACATGCCTTTTGCTCAGGCTTTCCTTTTTTGATATTCAGTTTGCCGCAGCAGGTTTGTTCGCCTGTTGGGCGTTGCTTATCATCGGCCTTGCGGATTTAAAATACATGATCATTCCCGACCAGTTTGTCATCATGCTGGCAATATCGGCTTTCGGTTTCGTACCGTACCATCAAAGCGTCTGGCAGCCCGTGCTGGGCGCACTGATCGGCGGCGGGGTGATGCTTTTGGTGGCGGCGTTGGGCGCGGCGGCGTTTGGCAGGGAAGTGATGGGATTTGGGGACGTGAAGCTTTTCGCGTCGCTCGGCTTGGCGCTCGGAATCAAGGGCGTATTGATCGTGTTGATTGGATCGTCTGTTTTCAGTGGGCTTGCCGCCGCCATTGGATTGGCGTCGGGGCGGTACAAAAAAGATGATTTGAAGCCGTTAGGACCGTATATTTGCGCATGGGGTGCGCTTTACATTTTTATTTTGTTTCCATTGATGCCGTGATATGTTACAATAATACATTATGGAAAAGAATGTCCTGATGACAATTTCATATGATGGATCTGGGTTTTCCGGGTGGCAGAAGCAGCCGGATCAGATAACCGTCCAAGGATATCTGGAAACGGTGCTGTCCTCGGTATTTCATACGCCCATCGTGCTGAACGGAACGAGCAGGACGGATGCAGGCGTTCACGCGCTGGGGCAACGGGCGTCCTTTCAGGCGGATATTAAGATCCCGGTAGAACGGATTCCGCTGGTGGTGAATAACGTTTTGGCAGGGCGGGAAAAGGGTTCGTATGCGATCGCGCCGATTCGGATCGTCTGCGCCGAGGAAATGCCGCCAGCCTTTCATGCCAGGTTTGATGCGAAGGGCAAAAAATATATTTACAGGATTAACAATACTGGGGTTATCGATCTTTTCCGGCGGCATTATGTTTATCATGTGGACAGGCCCTTGGACGTCAGTGCGATGAAGCACGCAGCCGCATATTTAAAGGGTACGCACGATTTTAAGTCCTTTGAAAGCGCGGGTGGAACCTTGCGGAAAACGACGGTGCGGACCATTTTCGATGCGGAGGTATTGGCGCAAAAGCAGCCTTTAGGGGAATCCGCGGGAAACCTCTTGGATACGGCAGTGGAAGGCCATGCGGACGAGCAGGGCTTTGCGGGCGGTGTGGAGATTCACATCAGCGGTGATGGCTTTTTATACAATATGGTAAGAATCATAACAGGAACGCTTGTGGATATCGGTTTGGGAAAGAAAGCCGCAGGCGATATGAAGCACATTCTTGCATGCAGGGACAGATCCGCAGCAGGGCATACAGCGCCGCCTTACGGCCTGTATCTGGCGGAGGTTTATTACAGGGAACAAAGCAAATAAGGAGAAATAAGATGGATAACAGACCTGGATGGGATGAATATTTTATGGAAATGGCGACGCTCACTGCCAGAAGGTCTACGTGCCTTAGAAGGCAGGTGGGTGCAGTAATCGTAAAGGACAGGCATATCGTAGCCACTGGGTATAACGGAGCGCCTAGAGGCCTTGAACATTGCGGCGAGCGGGAGGGGGGCTGCCTCAGGCAGCAGCTTGGCGTTCCATCAGGTGAAAAACACGAGCTTTGCCGGGCTTTGCACGCGGAGCAGAATGCGATCATCCAGGCGGCAACGCTGGGGCAAAGCATCGAAGGAGCGACGATTTACATTACACATCAGCCTTGCGTGATCTGTGCGAAGATGATCATAAACTCAGGAATCAATCGGATCGTTGTACGCGATGGGTATCCTGACCAGCTATCGGTGGATATTTTGCAGGAAGCCGGGCTTAAAATTGTGATGTTAGGAGAATAGAAGTGACAGCGACAAGCATGGAATTATGGGGTCCTTTTCTGGCTGCATTGGTGGTTTCCCTGGCCGTCACGCCCTTTGCAATTTGGGCTGCTCCTAAAATCGGGGCGATGGACATTCCCAAGGATGAGAGAAGGATGCATAGCAAAGCGATGCCGAGATTCGGCGGTATTGCCATATATGCAGGGATTATGATCTCGCTGGCTATTTTTGCGCATGGGGACACGCATCTGGTGAGCATTATGATCGGCTGTACGATGATATATATTTTGGGATTAGTGGATGATTTGAAAAACCTGCGGCCGCTCGTGAAGTTTGCCGGTCAGTTGGTGTGCGCGCTGGTTTTGTATGTGCAGGGGATCAGGATCGAATTCATCACCAATTACTTTGGGGATGGCAATATGATGTTTGGGGATGCCGTTTGTTTTTTGATTACGATATTATGGATCGTCTCCATTACGAATGCGTTGAACCTGATTGATGGCCTGGATGGGCTGGCGGCGGGAATTGCGGCGATTTCGGCGCTTTGCATCGGCTATGTGGCGTATATCAATGGGCGGTATTTTACGACGCTGGCGATGATGGTTGTCGCCGGGGCTGCGCTTGGGTTTCTGCCTTATAATTTTCATCCGGCTAAGATTTTCATGGGCGATAGCGGCTCGGAGCTTTTGGGATTTTCTATCGCTGCGTTTTCGATCCTGGGAGCGGTAAAAAGCACGACGATCGTCGTGGTAATCATCCCGGCTCTTGTACTGGGACTGCCTATTTTTGATACGGCGATGGCGATCATCAGAAGGCTTGCAAAGCGTCAGTCCATCGGCACGGCGGACAAGGAGCATCTGCACCACAGGATCATGAGAGCCGGATACGGGCAGCGGAGAACCGTGATGCTGATGTACTGCATCAGCGGCATTATGGGTGTTGTCGCGGTGCTGTACAGCAGGGGATTTGTGGTCGAATATGTTGGTCTTACGGCGATTGCGGCCATGCTCATTTATGTGCTGCTTTCGGATACGAGCAATCGGAACGTCAATATTAAAGCCAGCAAGATAAAGAATGAAAAAAGGACTGAAAAGAATGAACGCGTCAGCAAATTTGAATACGATAAAAAATACACAGCTGCTGCGGATGATGGGGCGGATCGCCCTGCCAATTGCGATTCAGAGCCTGATCGCATCCAGCCTGAGCCTGATCGATAATCTGATGGTCGGAAGCCTGGGGGAGCTGGAGCTTAACGCCGTCGGCGTATCGGTGCAGATTTTCTTCATACATTGGATGCTTCTGTTTGGCTTTACGAGTGGTTCGGCAACCTTTATCTCCCAGTTTTACGGGGTGAAAGATTTAAAAAACATCAAAAGGACGACAGGCTTTGCCTTGACCGTTGCGATGGGAATCGGCCTGCTCTTTTTTCTCGGCGGCTTATTTTTTCCGGAATATATATTGCGGGTTTTCACGAAATATCCGGAAGTGATCGAGCTGGGCGTTGATTATGTAAGGATTGGATCGGTTATTTTCCTGCTGCTTGCGATCACGCAGCCATTTACCGTGGCGCTGCGGGCGACGCAGCAGACGAAGCTGCCGCTTTATGCCAGTGTGGTGGCGATCGGAACCAATACATTTTTGAATTATGTGTTGATCTTTGGGAACTTTGGCGCGCCGAAATTGGGTGTTGCGGGTGCGGCATTGGCAACTGCGATTTCGAGGACGCTGGAAATGTGCCTGATTTTGTTCGTGGTCTTCGGGCGCAAAAATATCATCGCGGGTAAGCTCTCCGAATACTTTAGCTATGGGCGGGAGCTGGCGATGCGGATCGTACGCAATGCCCTGCCTACGACCATCAACGAAACGATGTGGGGACTGGGGACGTCCCTTTATGTCGCTGCCTTTGCCAGAATCGGCATTACGGCGGGCGCAGCGATCCAGGCATGCAATACCATCAACAATCTTTTTTCGTTGGCTGCATTTAGCATCGGTGATGCGGTACTGATCCTCGTGGGGCAAAAGCTGGGCGAGGGGAAAACGGAACTGGCTTATGAAATGTCGAAAAAAATGACGGTTATGGGACTTTTGGCCGGCGTCATATTGGGTGCGGGTGTGATCATAGCGGGCGAGCCGCTTCTTTCATTATTCGATTTTACGGAGGAAGGTGCTGACTATGCGTCTAAAATCCTGATCATCTACGGGGCTACGTTATGGCTGGCGCTTTATAACGGGATACAGATCACGGGAAATTTGCGATGCGGCGGTGATACGAAGTTTGCGATGTTTACTGAGGTCGGGACGGTATGGATGATCGGCGTGCCGATGGCTTTTATTACCTCGCTTTATCTGGAATGGCCGATTTATTTCGCTCTTTTAGCGGTAAAATGCGAGGAGGTTGTAAAAGGGCTGATCCTGACGAAACGGTATCTTGCGAAAAAATGGCTTCGGAATGTGATTCACGATTTAGAAGACTGAAACGCAAGGGTTTTTAAAATTTCCATATCCTTCCAAACTCTGTATAATTGCAGCAAAAAAGGCGAAATATACAGAGTTTGTGATATTTTCCAATCGCTAAAGATCGATTGGGTTTGCCGATAGTAGTGAAGCAATCATATGGAGCGGGCGTCCATTCACTGTTTGCGTTTGATCGTTCGTTCTTCTGCGCGACCGTCCATTTCATTGCTCCTGTTTGATTGGTTGTGATTCTGTTCGATTTCTCGAAAATCCAGGTAAAAATAATTAAAATTGCATAAAATTGTTTCACAATTCCCAAAAATAGGTGTATAATTTAATCGGAATAGTCTGTGATAGGAAGCGAGAGGAGCGGAAATCGATTGTCTTATGCGGCGGGCATCATAGCCGGATTGGTTGTGGGCTGTATCATTGGGTATTTGAAAAACCTTTTTATATGGGGTAAATATTTGCAGAGAAGCGATGATGCCTATGCGCAAAATGAGGCAAGTGCGCTTTACGGCAGGATGCTCGCCAGCAATATCGTGAATGTCGCAGCACTGGCAGCGGTGTTTTTCGCCAGGGGATTCGTGCCTTTTGATGGAATCACATTTTTGATTGGGACGGCTGTCGGGCTGACCATCATGAGCCGCCGGTCCGCTGTTAGCAAGAAACGGGAGGAGGAGCTTTGATATGATAGAGAGCTTAAACGCGATGGGCATCTCAAATGGCATGATAACGAGTGCGGTGATAACGGTTCTGGTATGCGGATTTTCCATTTATATGAGCAAAAGGCTTCAGACAGTTCCTTCGGGAGTGCAGAATTTTGTCGAGTGGTCGATCGAAAGTCTTCATAATTTTTTTAAAGGTATTATGGGAGAAAAGGCGTGCAGACAGTATTTTCCGCTGATTGCGACGTTGTTCATATATATTTTGCTGTGTAATTATTCGGGGCTTTTGCCAGGCTCGGGGCATATCAACGGTCTTGATGCACCGACGGGTTCAATCAACTGTACGGCGGCAATGGCGATTATCGTGTTTTTTGCTACGCAAGGCATAGGGATTAAGGAACATCATGGATTGCGTTATTTTAAGCATCTTACGCAGCCGTTTGTTTTTCTGTTGCCGCTGATGATAATTGAGGAAATCGTCAGACCGGTGTCCCTTACACTGAGGCTTTATGGCAATATTTTTGGCGAGCATACGGTTACGGCTTCTTTCTTTGACTTAATTCCGGTCGGCTTGCCGGTTATTATGCAAGCGCTTGGCGTATTGATGGGGCTGGTGCAGGCATTGGTATTTTCTTTACTGGCTGCGATTTATATTAAGGAGGCTTTGCCAGAAGAGGAACACTTGTAAAGCGTGTGGCTTTGCAGAAGGCATCGTTTATAAGCAGGCTTTTGAAAGAAGGCTTGCTGTAAATAAGTAAATTTGCAAAAACGAAAGGAGAATCAATTATGGGTTTAATTGCAATAGGGGCAGCATTGGCTATTGGTTTAGCAACGATAGGGCCTGGGATCGGACAGGGTATTGCAGCTGCAAAGGCTTTGGAAGGAATGGCTCGCCAGCCGGAAGCTGCGGGGATGCTTCGTACCAATATGATACTTTCCTTTGCATTTATGGAGTCTCTTAGTATTTACGGGCTTCTGATTGCATTTCTGCTGTTTTCAAAGATATAGCGCAGGCTTTGCGAAAAACTTCAATGGAAGGAAGGCGGTACTATGGTTGAAGCATTGGGAATCAGTTTAACAGAGTTTATATTTTATCTGATTAATTTTCTTATCCTAGTGGGCGTTCTGGGCAAATTTCTGTATAAGCCGTTTCTGAATTTAATGGATACAAGAAAGCAATCTATTCAGGACGCATTGGAGAATGCAGAGCTGACCAACAGAAGAGCCGATGAAAAGATGCAGAATTACAATAAGCGCATCGCCAGGGTGGAGGAAGAAGGCCGGGAGATCGTCCGGGAGGCGAAAGTCAAGGCGGACGCACAGGCCAGAACCATCATAGAGGATGCGAACCAAAAGGCTGCGGATATTATGGCGAAGGCGGAACAGTCCATCGAGCGCGAAAAAGAGAAAGCTATGGAAGAAATGCGCCAGGAAATCGCCGCGTTAGCGGTTCTTGTTGCCGAAAAGATCGTGGAACGTGAAATCCAACGGGTTGGTCAGGAGGCTATCGTGGATGAAGTAATCAGACAGGCAAGGAGCAAGGGATGGCAGAATTAACCATTGATTTGACTTACGGCAGCGCATTATTTGAAGCTGCGAAGGATACCGGCCAGGCCGATCAGGTCATGGAAGAAGCGACAGAGGTTCTTGGCATCTTGAAACAGGAGTCAGATTTGCATACCTTCATAAATTATCCTGCGATATCGGCAAGCGAAAAAAAGGCCGTGATCGAGAAGGTTTTTGGCGATAAAATCTGCGATGTGCTTCTGAATTTTCTCTATGTGCTGATCGACAAGAGACGGACCAGCCGTTTTGAAAAGATGATCAAAGCATATAAGAAACTGATGGATCAGGAGGAAGGGCTTTCATACGGAACGGTTTATTCTGTTGAGCCGCTTGATAAGGATCGCCTTAGCGAACTGGAGGCGGATATTTCCAAGCTGTTTCAGGCAAATGTAAGGCTGGAAAATGAAATAGATCCCAAGCTGATGGGCGGTGTTAAGATTCTTGTGGAAGGCAAGATCATCGACATGTCTATCAGAAAGAAATTTGACGATTTAGGCAGTCAAATCACATTGAACTAGGGAGGAAAGAAATGAACTTGAGACCGGAAGAAATAAGTGCGGTTATAAAGGAACAGATCAAGAACTATAAGAATAAAATAGATGTTTCGGATTTTGGCACGGTAATTCAGGTAGGCGATGGAATCGCCAGGGTTTATGGGCTTGAAAATTGCATGGCAGGCGAGCTTTTGGAGTTCACGGGCAATACTTATGGCATGGCGCTGAACCTGGAAGAGGATAATGTAGGCGCTGTAATACTGGGATCTGACCGCGATATCCGCGAGGGTGATGTTGTTAAGCCGACAGGTACGGTCGTTGAAGTCCCTGTTGGCTCGGATCTTCTGGGGCGTGTCGTGAATGCGCTCGGACAGCCGATTGATGGAAAAGGTCCAATCAAGAGCGAAGGCACAAGGCCGATCGAATCTCCCGCACCGGGTGTTTTGCAGAGAAAATCGGTGCATCAGCCGTTGCAGACAGGCATCAAAGCGATCGACTCCATGATCCCGATCGGCAGGGGGCAGCGAGAGTTGATCATTGGGGACAGGCAGACAGGAAAGACCGCTATTGCCGTTGATACCATCCTGAACCAAAAAGACGAGGATGTGATTTGTATTTACGTTGCCATTGGACAGAAGGCCTCGACTGTGGCGCAATTGGTGCAGTCTTTGGAAGATAAAGGTGCGATGGCGTATACGATCGTGGTTTCGGCAACCGCTTCTGACGTATCGCCATTACAGTATATCGCGCCTTATGCCGGATGTGCGATCGGCGAACATTTCATGTATCAGGGAAAGGATGTATTGATTATCTACGATGACCTTTCCAAGCATGCGGTGGCGTACAGGGCCATGTCGCTTCTTCTTCGCAGACCGCCTGGCCGGGAAGCTTACCCAGGCGATGTATTCTATCTGCATTCCAGGCTTTTGGAAAGAGCTGCAAAGCTTTCGGATGAGCTGGGAGGCGGCTCGATTACGGCGCTTCCGATCATTGAAACGCAGGCCGGCGATGTGTCGGCGTATATCCCGACGAATGTGATTTCCATTACCGATGGGCAGATCTTCCTAGAAACAGAGCTGTTTTTCACAGGGCAGAGGCCTGCTGTAAACGCTGGTATTTCCGTATCCCGTGTAGGAGGCAATGCGCAGATTAAGGCGATGAAGAAGGTTTCAAGTACGGTTAAGCTGGAATTGGCGCAGTACAGGGAACTGGCTAGCTTTTCACAGTTCGGATCGGACTTAGATAAGGATACCAAGGATCGGCTGGAGCATGGGGAAATCCTGATGGAGATCCTTAAACAGCCACAGTATCAGCCTGTTCCTGTCGAAAAGCAGGTGATGATTATCTATGCTGCGATCAATCACTACCTTACGGATATCGGCACGGATAATGTCAAAGCTTTTGAGAAAGATTTTTACGATTTTATGGATACGCATTATCCTGAGGTGGGAAAAGCGATCAAGGCGAGCGGGCAGCTCGAACAGGATACCGAGGAAAAACTCGTGGAAGGTCTTACGGTGTTCAAAAAGAGCTTCATGAAGGATTTGGGCTTGGAAGCTAACGATGAAACCGTCCAGCCAGATGAGCAGGAATAGATAAACTCGATGCCCCGCTGGGATATGGCCGGACAGGACAGCGAAAATAATTTGCTGGGAGAGCGGGAACGAAAAGAAGGCGGCTTGCCGTCAGAGCAAGATGCGTTCTTTTGCCGCTATCGAAAGATCAGAGCGCATAAGAAAAGCAAAAAGGAGGTGTGAGAATGGCAGCGGAAAGCATGCAGGATATAAAACGGCGAATCAAGAGCGTTACCAGCACAGAGCATATTACCAATGCGATGAAGCTGGTTTCCGCAGGAAAATTGCGGAAAGCGAAGGCCATATTTGAAAAAACGAATGAAAACTCACACTATATCACACATACAATCGCGGAAATATTTAACAGTAGCCAGGACATTCCGCAGGGGTATCTTCTGGGCAATAGGGAGATAAAAACGACCTGTTATATTGTTGTGACGAGTTGCCGGGGTCTTTGCGGCGGCTTTAACAGTAATATTTTGAAGGAAGCCCAAAGGGAGATAGACGCTGATTGGGAAGAGCCGGTTATTTTCGCGATCGGGACGAAAGCCAAAGAGTATTTTGAAAAGAGAAATTATAAAATATATGATGATTACCTGGCGCCGCCGGAGAACATTTCCTTCCTGGAAACCCGGGAGATGAGCAGGCCGATCATCGAGATGTATAACAGGGGCGAGATCGACGAAGTGGTGTTGATTTATACATCCTTCATCAGCTCAATGGAGCAGGAGGTCAGGAATGTCACGCTGCTTCCTTTTGAAATCGAACGCGATCCCGAAATCATGAGAAACGCTAAGCCGGTTGAATATGAACCATCTGTCGAGGCGGTGTTTAATTATTTGATTCCGAAATATGTGGAAATGATGATTTATGCCGCCGTGGTAGAGTCCGCTACCTGTGAGCATGCCGCCAGAAGAATGGCGATGGAAAACGCCACTGATAATGCGCGTGAAATGCTGGATAAACTGTCTCTTAATTACAATAGAGCCAGACAGGCGGCTATTACGGATGAAATCATAGAAATCGTTGCCGGATCAGAGGCACAAAATTAGGAGGAGACCATGAACAAAGGAATCATACATCAAATCATAGGTCCTGTAATCGATATTAAGTTCAAAGAGGATGAAATGCCGGAGCTTTTGAATGCGGTGGATATTCAATACGAAGGCCGGATTATTGTAGCGGAAGTTGCGCAGCATATCGGTGACGATGTGGCAAGATGCGTTTCCCTTTCTTCGACGGATGGGCTGACGAGAGGAATGGAGGCTGTCGATACGGGAGAGCCGATTAAAGTGCCTGTGGGGAAGGAAGTCCTGGGCAGGATGTTCAATGTAATCGGCGAAACAATCGACGAGAAGGGTCCGCTTGAAACTGAACTAAAGGCAGCGATACACAGGGCAGCTCCGCCTTTTGAAGAGCAGGACACCTCAGCACAGATTTTTGAAACAGGGATTAAGGTAATTGACTTGATCGCTCCGTATACCAGAGGCGGAAAAGTTGGGCTTTTTGGTGGCGCTGGCGTAGGCAAAACCGTACTGATCCAGGAATTGATCAATAATATCGCCAAGGAACACGGCGGAATATCTGTCTTTGCCGGAGTTGGTGAGAGAACCAGGGAAGGAAATGACCTGTATTATGAAATGATAGAATCCGGCGTTATCGATAAGACTTCGATGGTGTTTGGGCAGATGAACGAACCGCCTGGCGCGAGGATGCGTGTCGCGCTGACGGGTCTTACAATGGCAGAATATTTTCGTGATCAGGAGAATCAGGATGTACTTTTGTTTATCGATAATATCTTCCGTTTTACACAGGCAGGCTCGGAGGTTTCGGCGCTCTTAGGACGTGTTCCTTCTGCCGTGGGATATCAGCCGACGCTGGCGACGGAAATGGGCGCTTTGCAGGAGAGAATTACTTCAACAAAGAAGGGTTCGATCACGTCGGTGCAAGCGGTTTATGTACCTGCTGACGACTTAACTGACCCTGCACCGGCAACGACGTTTGCTCATCTGGATGCGACGACGGTGCTTTCCAGGGCAATCACGGAACTGGGCATTTACCCAGCGGTAGATCCGCTGGAATCCACGTCCCGAATTATGGATCCGCTGATTTTAGGGGAAGAGCATTATTCGACAGCCAGACGTGTGCAGGAGGTATTGCAGCGATATAAGGATTTGCAGGATATCATCGCTATTTTGGGTATGGATGAATTGTCCGATTCCGATAAGCTTCTCGTGGCGCGGGCAAGAAGAATACAGAGATTTTTGTCCCAGCCATTCAGTGTCGCTGCGCAGTTTACCGGGATGGAAGGAAAGTATCTGCCGCTTAAGGAAACAATCCGGGGCTTTAAGGAGATTCTCGAGGGTAAGCATGATGAAATTCCTGAGCAGATGTTTTTGCTTGCGGGCGGTATCGATGATGTAGTTGAGAAATATGAAAACAGTAAGAAATAGGATCTGGCGAGAATAAGAGAAGCGAAAGATAAAAGGCAAACAATAAAAACATAGCGAGGCTAAGAAAGAGCGAGCAATAAGAGTATAGCGAGGCTAAGAAAATCGTAAGGCTAGAAAGATAGCAAGCAGTAAAAACATGGCGAGAGATAAAAAAACAAAAAATAATAGGAGATTATTATGGCAAACAGCGTAAAATTGGAAATAATAACTCCTTCCAAGCTGTTCTACCGGGGAGATGTGGAGCTGGTTATTGTCACGACGCTGGAGGGCGATGAGGGTTTTATGGCGGGGCATTCCTGGGCCTGCAAGCTCCTTGATATCGGGGAACTTTGGATTCAGGAAGCAGGAGCTGCGCCAGATGACTTCCGTGTTGCCGCTCTTGCAGGCGGGTTCATCGATGTGAAAGACAGTATTATCATTTACACGGATGCGGTAGAGTGGTCTTCTGATATCGATATGGAGCGGGTACTTAGCGAGAAGGCGAAGGCGGAGGATTGGCTTGTCCAGCATGAGAGCCATGCAGATCCGAACGATGTGATGAAGGCGAAGATTGCGATTTCAAAATCAGCGATCAGGAGCAGCGTCGCCGAAGGCGGACACAGGCATAAGCGATAATCTGTGATGGATTAGCGGCGGGCGGACTAGTGGCTGGTGATCGGGTTGGTCGCTGCGATAATGAAATGATGCGGAAAGCGGCTCGCAATATGAGAGTATGAGAGGTGGCAGCGAACTGACAGTAAACAAAAGAGCCGCCAGATAGCGATAGCATAATGATGCAGAAAGCGAGTTGCCAGATGGGAGTCAGCAACGGCTCGCCAGGCAGGCGAGTTGCTAAGTCTATTCGGGTGAGCCCAGGGAGGCGAACGAGACGGACGAACTTGTAAATGATTTTCATGAATGCTGCACCTGGATGTATTTCGGGACACAACGTGAAAAATAGGCAATAGGCTGGAGGAGTTAATGATGGATGTGGAGAATACGAGAACGGCGTTAATCGGGATTATCGTAGAAAACGAAGATTCTGTTGCGGCATTAAATGCACTGCTTCACGATTACCGAAAATATATCATGAGCCGCATGGGTGTTCCACATCCGAAAAAGGCGATATCTATCATTAGCATTGTTTTGGAAGCAAGCCCGGATACGATAAACGCCTTATCTGGTAAGCTGGGAGCGCTCGAAGGCGTCAGCACGAAAACGATATATTCTAAAAGCTGAAAAACAAACAAATTAGGAGAGCATATCGATAGATGATGTGATGAGATAAGTTTGGCGGAAGGTAATGGAGTAGGTGATCATCTATTATATAGAGCGATAGACAGCAGGGTTTAAACTCCTGCTGTTTTGAATTGCATTGCAAAAATTTTAAAATACAGATATCATAAAAGCTTGGTTGCATCAAAATTTATTCAGCATGGAATTTTGCGGTTGCGCTAAAACAAAACCTGGCTGCATCAAACCCTTGTGCTAAATGGATTTTGGTGCAGCCAGGCTTTTCATTTGTTCTCAACAATTTTAAAATACCCATGGCGTTTCTTCTGGACGATGCAGCTTAGCAATCTTTACACCATATTTTTTATACTGGTGTAGGCTATCAAAGATGTCTTGGTCAAATCTATAATTGCAGACCAAAATTAGATCAGGGCGTAGGTCAGGAATTTCAGATGGACCATGTACCATTCTCCCATCTGCCATTTGTCCCCACATCTTTGGATCGCTATTAAATTGTAGCCATTCAAATTCAGGCTCACCGAAAAATTCTTGGTAAAGTCGGATAATTAGGTTAGAAAATCCGCCGTTAGGATATAACCCGACCTTCTGATATCCTTTCTCGTACAAAAGTTCCATTAATCGATTCCTGCGGGCTTCTTTTGTAAAGTGAGTTTGTTGGGCTCTGCGGTAAGTGTCTGCTACTGCATCCATGATTTTTAACGACTGCGTACATTGTTTCTCGCATTTGCCGCATTTTATGCATGGATTTTCTGCTGTTTCAGGAAGCCAGCCTTCATCGTGAAGAAGCAAACGGAATAGCTGGATATTATAAAGCAAATCTTCCGGTTCTGTGCGGTTATAGGAAGCGGCTGGACTGAATAAAAGCGCATTTCTCGCTTTCATAATAACAGATGTAGGGATGCCTTGCGGGCATCCATCGCAATACTTGCAGCCCGTACAGAATCCTTTTAACTCCGTAACGCTTTCCATGATTCTGTTGCTCCGTTCCATTGGATTTTCAGGGTCTGGTTTTTCTAAAGCACTCAAACTATCTTCTAACTCTTCTGTGCTGTTTACCCCGCATAGGACAAAATCTACTGCCGGGTGTGCTTTGGCGAACCGCAGAGCGGCATGGATGGTGTTCCCATTATCTTTTTCTCCGCAGGCAAAGGAAAAGTAATCCTTGTTCTGGGCAATTACGCCGCCTCCCAGTGGGTTCATGATGGCAACTCCAGTATCATATTTATAAGCAGCATCTAAAACAGGAAGCATCTCTGCTGCATTGAGCAAGGAATAGGAGAGTGTCATTCCTTCGAATACGCGGCTTTCAATGATTTTTATGATGTCATTAGGAGGTGCATGGAGGGAACAGCAGATATGATCGATCAGACCCTCTTCTTTTAACCGTAGTGCACCTTCGTAGATACCGCCCTTTTTCATGATATTTTCGAAGATACGGTAATTCCAAATTGTCCAGCAAACAAAATAGCGTGCTTTTTCAAGTCCCATGGCTTTCAGGTATAATTCTACTTGCTTGCGGGCATCGTCCGCTGTTTGGCATTGTCCGTACATTACCTTTGCCGTTACGCTGAATGGCTTTTTCGTCTGTTGAAATGCTTCCTTTAATACAGTTGGTGCCATTCCTGCGGAATACGTATAGCCTACGTCTATATATGTAATTCCGCGCTCAATTGCATTACGTACTAGCTCGATGGATTGCTCGATACCCTTGGTATCGTTTGGGCCAGAAATCGGAAACCGACCTGTACCAAGCCCCAGTGGGGAATGTTCTTTAAAAATACTCATAGAAACCTCCTATACTTGTTCTGCCGCAGGGTATCTAGGCAGAATGTCCATATATTTCTGTTTGCAATATCGACAAGAACGGCGGGCATATGCATAAAACTGGGAAATGATTTCCCTTTTTTCTTCCCTGCTCATGCTATCGTCCCTAAGTTGTACAAAATCTCCCTCTTTCGGTGGAAAAAGTCCCATTTCCAGCATGAAGCAGGAATTTGCGCATCGATGGAGTTTTCCATCGTAGACATGCATATTTTTGATGCGGTTCTGGGGACAGTTTTGTGCATTCGCCTCGAGGATATATCCCGGTTCTTTCAGGTCATGGGGATTTGTATTGTCGATCCAGCCACCAAAATACTGATCCTCATCATGGTATTTTTTCAAGTTGCATTCTATATTATGCTTTTCGCAAAATTCTATAAATTGGTCTTTGGCTTTGGAAAGCTTCCCGTAATTGCTGATATAGATGCTAAGCTTGTCTCCGTATTTAAGCAGTTCTTCCTGTTCTTCTTGATTCGGAAATACCGTAGCATTTGTCTCAATAATCAGACGTTCGAAACGGTCTATGTATTTCAGCGCATAGTGTAGCAGCTTCGCAAAATCGGAATAAATAAAAACTTCGCCACCGACGAATTGCAGCCAGACCACCTCGTCAAATAGATCGAAGCAGGCATCAATATCGGTACAAACATCTTCCAGTGGAATATGCCTTCTCTTCACAGGTCCATACAGGAAATCCCCGCACAGCTTGCAGTTCAAGCTACAATGTGTTGTTGGCACAATGGCCAGGCGACGGGCGCTTAATTTTTCACTCATAAATTTTCTCCTTCATGAAATCGCTTTTTAATAAGCAATACCGAAATTAACTATTAATTTTTTATCTATCTTTTTCTTTGTTTTAAATCTTCTTCTTAAGCACTGCTTGTTTTAAACAGCATAAAGAATCATATCCCAAAAACTCGTTCCGATCTGCCAAAATGTCAGTTTGTAGTCGTCGCGCAGTTTTAAAATCGCTTGCGGCAGCTCGTACATATCTTCCGGTTTATGGTAAGCGCAGATAATTAGCTGTGGCTTTTTTGCTTTAATAATATTTTCTGCACCTAGCAACGCTTCTTTTTCTGCACCCTCAATATCTAATTTGATGATGGTCGGCCATTCGTCCTGTGGTTTATCAGCAAAAAATAAATCGAGCGAGGTTGCTTGAACAGTGATGGAATTTGTGTCACTAGTCGTTATATGTGAGCTCACACCATCTACCCCTTGCGCATTTGCAAATTTTAGTTCCGTTTTATGGCTTGAAAGCGCATAAGGGAACACTTCAACATTGCTGTATTGGGAAAGGTTTTTCGTGGCTGCTTCGTAGCTCTGTGGATCCGGCTCAAAGGAATATATTTTATAATCCTCGTTAGTTCCTCCCATCAGATCAATAAATTCTTCCGCTGTATCTCCTATGTTAGCTCCGCCATCGACGTAAATCTCTTTTTCCGTAATATTTATGCCGGGAAAGCAAAAATACCCATTTTCATGTGGGGAATCTTCTGGGCAGGGCACCCCTTCTAATAATAGCCGAACCCTGTCTAATATCCGATTTTTAGATCCGCCGTCATGAAATAGGCTGTAAGCCTTCTGATATCCTTCCAGATACTTTTCACGGAATAATGTAGGCGATATCGTAGCCCCAGGAAAGTCGTGGAAGAAATATATCTGCGTGCTTGGAAATCCGGAATCGCAGAGGAAATCGTAGATCTCCTGTTCATATTGCCATGGCGTAATTAATACAAAAGCATCCTGATGATTTTTCATTAGTACGTCCGAAGAAATGATTTCATATGTCTTTCCCCCATAGGTATATGTCCCTGTTGCTTTTGTGTCACAAACAAAGTCTACTGTGAAACCACATTGTGTACAGTTATACATCGCAAATTCACAATTGCCCCCAGCGCCGTATAATATCAAACGATAGTTGTCTTCGTTGGCGATTTTTTTGGAAAGATTATCGAACAGGCTCTTGGGTTTGTTTTTTATCGTTGCACTTTCAATTGCTTGATATAATTCATCGAATGTTTTATCGTTTCCCTCATTTTGAAATAAATCCGTGTTAAAATATAAGAACAATCGTTTTGTTTCCATCGGATATTCATCTATCCCAGGTAGTGCTAAAACTTGTTTCTTTATGCTGGAAATAAATTCTTTTCTATTCGCTAAATTGTGAAATATCGGATCAGCTTTACGATTAAGGGTGTCTGTCCATATGGGATTACTGAAAACTTTTTTCAACAGTTTTAGTTTTTTTTGTGTATTAAGCTCTGATAAAAACACATTTCCAATTGCCTCTTCTGCAAGAGAAAGATAAATAGCATATAAAAAATCTTTGTTTAATTTAGAAATTTTTCCATATCTTTCAATATATGCTTTTGTTGCAAGCCAATAATTAGGCGTTTGTTTTAAACTATCGATCCAATTGGCATGTGTTAATGAATTAGGGTGTTGATACCATTGGTATAAGGCACCTTGGACAATACCAACCTTTTTTGCTTCCCAAAACAAATCTAATACCCATATAGAGTCTCCATAGTTCCGCTGTCGTTCTTTTATGCCAGTGTAATTTTTTGATTTGAAAAAACGAAGCGAATACAACTTTCCCCATATATGGCATGTAAAACCTCGATATTGGATAAATTCTTTTGTAAATAGATCCTTTTCGATAATAAGATCTTTTTCTACTGCTCGGTGTTTTAAAATTCTTCCTGTCTCTTCGTCAATGCTTTCATATCCACAAGCAGTAATATCTAACTGGTTCTTTTTTGCAAAGGCAACTGTTTTTTCTAAAAAATCCGGTGAGTATGTATCATCAGCATCACACCAAACGATATAATCAGCATCTGATGCGGCTACTAATGTATGGAAAAATGCCCCGCCATTAAGCGCGGTGAGATAAGAAAACAAGCAAAAACCCTTATATCATCGCGTTTTAA
>CAJUEB010000001.1:6026-47558 GCA_910585135.1 uncultured Eubacteriales bacterium | reverse complement strand
GAGGCGGCGGGAATTGAAGCGCAGGTGCGGATGAACCCTATTTTACTCAAGCCTTCCAGCGATACGGGAAGCCAGGTAATTGTTTGCGGAAAGGTGCGGGCGCACATGACGGCGGCGGAATATTATGCGTACAAAGAGCAATTGGTTCCGGAGGTCATGGAGGCTTTTCATGGACTTGCAGCAGAGTATGATATCGTCGTGATAGAAGGTGCAGGAAGCCCGGCGGAAATCAATCTGCGGGAGCATGATATCGTCAATATGGGAATGGCGGCCGCCGCTGATGCTCCTGTGCTGCTTGCTGGGGATATCGACCGGGGCGGTGTCTTTGCGCAGCTATATGGGACGGCAGCGTTGCTTGAACATGAGGAAAAGTCGCGCATAGAGGGGCTGATCATCAATAAGTTTCGCGGTGACTTGGAGATCCTCCGTCCTGGGCTTTCCGTGCTGGAGGAAAAAACGGGCATTCCGATTTTGGGCGTCGTGCCGTATCTTGCGGTGGATATCGATGATGAAGATTCCTTGTCTTCCCGCCTTGCGCAGCAAAAGGCGGAAAAGCCTGTCGATATCACGGTCATTCGGCTGCCGAGAATTTCTAATTTTACGGATTTTGCGCCGCTTGCGGCGCATCCGGTGCTGGGCGTGCGGTATGTAAGCCAGGCAGCAGCGTTGAAATTCCCGGATCTTATTATATTGCCGGGAACAAAAAACACGATAGATGATTTGCTGTGGATGCGGCAGAACGGGCTAGAGGCAGCGATTCAGAAGCTGGCAGCGGCGGGCGTACCTGTGCTGGGCATCTGTGGCGGTTATCAAATGCTGGGCGTCGGTTTGTCAGACCCGGAGCGAATTGAAAGCAGCCTCGCGCATATACGGGGAATGGGTCTGCTGCCGATCGATACGGTATTTACCAGGGATAAGACCAGAACCAGGTATCAGGCGGAGGCGGTGGCAGAGCCGTTTGCCGGGTGTGCGCTTGCGGGCTATGAAATACATATGGGGCAGACTGCTGTGCATGGCGCGCCTTTTTGCCGTCTTGAAAATGGCTGTGACGATGGGTGCTGGAGCGGGAATGTTTTTGGCACTTACCTGCATGGTTTGTTCGATACGGGAACGCTTACGGAGCGTCTTGCGGCTGAGCTTTGCAGGAAAAAGGGCATTGATTATGAAACCGCTGCGCCTGTTTCTCATCATGCGTATGTGCAGCGGCAGTATGATATTTTGGCAGATGGCGTGCGCAAGGCGCTGGATATGGGAAAGGTGTATGAGATGATGGAACGGTATGCGGGAAAAAACGTTAGGAAATGCAGAGACGAGGGATCGGAAATACAGGATGGGAAGCCGGAAATGCTGAAACGGGAGAATTGCAGGAAAAGATAGGTGCAAATGGCGCGCTTGCGGGAAAGAACTCCTTAGTGCATCGGTAATGACAAAATTGGAAAGCGGGTATAAATGGCGCGCTTGCAGGGAAATCTGCTGTTTGTGATCCCTATATTTTTTGTGTTTCTCTGGAAAATGTAAAAATCGCGATTTTAAGAGAATTTGGCAGAGAATCCGGCGCGAAAACACGTGCAAACGGCATTGTGCCAGGGACGTTTCTCTATGATTTCTAAATAAAAGGGTTTTATAGAGAAAAATAGCCTGATTTTTCTCTTGTTTTCACGAAAATGATGTGAATCAAGAGAAACCGCACTGGGATTGCACATTAAACCCAACGTAATCCCCTGATTTTTGCCTTGTTTTCTCTCAATAAATGATTTTTTGAAAAATCCAGAGAATCGTCATTCAGCACTCGGTATCCGGCATCGGGCATCGGAGAATCCATGCCAAGGAAACCGCCTATGAATCTTCATTTTAGATGGAAAGAATGGAATCACGCCGGTGCTTTTCAGTATCCGGCACAGCGAAATGAAAGGTAGAAAATGCGTCTGGAAAACGCAAAAGAAGACTTTAAAAATACAAGGGAAAGAAGAATATAAAGGAAAGGGAAATGAACATGAAATACGAGCATCATTTGCCTGCCGATATAGAGCAGGCCAGTATGCGCATGATTGCAGCGGAATTAAAGGAACGGGGTATTGCCATTTCCGACGAAAATAAAGCAGTGGTGATGCGGGCAATCCATGCGACGGCGGATTTTGATTATGCGGAAAACCTTGTCTTTACCCCGGGCGCGGTCTTGCAGGGTATCGATGCGCTATCAAAAGGCATTGCGCTCATCACCGATACGAACATGGCGTTGGCAGGTGTAAATAAAAATGCGCTGAGTACACTTTCCTGTCATGCGGTGTGTTATATGGCAGAACCGCATATCGCAGAGGCAGCGAGGACAAACAGAACGACCAGGGCAGCAGCGTCCATGGCTTATGGTGCATGCGAATATCCAAAGGCTGTATTTGCAGTGGGCAATGCGCCGACTGCGCTTATTAAATTAGCGGAATTGATCAAAGACGGTTTACGGCCATCCCTTGTCGTAGCCGTTCCGGTGGGATTCGTCAATGTGGCGGAAAGTAAGGAAGAAATTTTCAGGATTTGCGGTGAATCTGGTATTCCGGCTATCGTTGCCATGGGGCGGAAAGGCGGCAGTAATGTTGCCGCTGCCATTTGCAATGCGCTCCTGTATGAGGCGCTGGGGACTTCAGCGGCATCATCATCTTTTCCTGCCTCTTGTTTCCGGCATGCTGCTGTATGATGCATCCCGCAAAGGAATTTGAACCGTATGATTTTTTATTGCTTCCGGCACGTCCTGCATGAGGCGTCAGCGGGTTTTGGTGCTGTATGAGCGGTTTCGCCAGCTTTCCGGATGCGAGCGGTTTGGCAGGGCATAGCTTGGTCAATCACCGTTGCTTACTCGACTTTTCCGGACTTTGCCCAAGGGAAGACTGACAGGGGAAAATAAGCCGGTTATGCTGCTTCTGAATCTTCACAGCAAGGACGCAAGTTTGTAATCCGATTATACCCAAATTATGTATGAATACGCCTTGACAACGTTTGTGGGGCGGTGGTAGAATAAAAACGATCATGAGGTTGTACAAGACCATATAGCAGCTTTGTGGTTTTGGCAATTCCGAAAATCAGAGAATAGTTAAGAAGAAAAAAGGAGATTGATAAGTATGACTGTTCAAAACAAAATTGAAAGAGCGCGTAAAGCCGTAGCTGAAATTAGCGATTATACTCAGGAACAGGTCGATAAGCTGGTTTATGAGGGCGCAAAGATTATTTATAAGAACGCTGAGCCTTTGGCAAGACTGGCTGTTGATGAAACAGGCCTCGGCGACTACGAATCAAAGATTGGAAAGAATACAGATACTCCGACAGCTTTCTGGGATTACCTGAAAGATAAGAGATCGGTTGGTATCATTAACGAAGATCCATCACAGGGTCTGGTTGAAGCTGCACATCCAGTTGGCGTTATCGGCGCTATCACACCGGCAACAAACCCTACAGTAACTCCGCTCGGAAACTTCATGCACGCAGTAAAGGGCAAGAACGCTGTTATTATTTCACCTGCTCCACGTGCAGAAAAGACTTCAACTGAAACTGTTAACCTGATCAGAAAAGCCCTGAAGGCTTGCGGAGCTCCAGAAGATCTGGTTCAGATTATCAATGACGTTACAATCGAAAAGTCACAGGAACTGATGGCTAACTGCGACCTGGTTATCGCTACAGGCGGTGCTGGACTGACTAAGGCTGCTTATTCATCCGGAACTCCTGCTTACGGCGTAGGACCAGGAAACCCTCCTGCAATCCTTGACAGAGGATATGACCTGAAGGACGCAGCAGAAAAATCAATCGTAGCAATTTGCAGCGATAACGGTATCCTTTGCGACGGCGACAACCTGCTTCTGTACCCACAGGAACTGGAAGCTGACTTCTTCGCAGAACTGAAGACTGCTGGCGCAGTTATCTTTGAAGATGCTGCTGACGTTGCTAAATTCCGTGATGGATTATTTGACGATGGACATATCAACTCAGGACTGGTTGGTAAAGACGTTGACGTTATCGCAGAAGCTGCTGGATTCTCAGTACCAGAAGGCACAAAGGTTATCGGCCTGAAGGTTGATGCTATCGGCGCTGCTGACGTTCTGTGCAAGGAAATCATGGGACCTGTTGTAATCCTGAAGAGCTACGACAAGTTCGAAGATGCTGTTGCAATGGCAGTTCAGAATATGGAAGAAGCAGGCGGAACAGGACACACTGCTGGTCTGTTCACAAACGACGACGAACATATCCTGTATGCAGGCGCAAGAATTCCGGTTGCACGTATGCTGGTTAACCAGCCTACACCAGATGCATGGGGTCCTTCCAGCAACGCTCTGTCACCGGCAGTATCAGAAGGCTGCGGTACTTGGGGTAACAATATCCTGGCTGGAAACGTTGACTATATCCACATGGTAAATGTTTGCAAGATCGTTAAGCCGCTGGATATCGAACTGCCTGATGGCGAAAAGCTTTTCGCTGACTAATTAAAACCTAAAAACACGTCAGATGATTGAAATTTTGAGCAAATTCAGTAAGTGCTATCGTTCCGCGTAGCGGATACAAGGAGGAAAAAAGCATGGTTGGTAAAAAAGTAGTACATCACCTTATGATGAGCGCAAAAGACGCACATTATGTTGGCGGATTGGTAAACGGTGCTAGAATCGTTGACCAGTGGGGTGACGTTGGTACGGAACTGATGGTATACGTAGATGGAGATATCAGCTTGTTCTTAGGATATAAGGAAGTTGAATTTTTAGCTCCTGTATATGTTGGTGATTTCATGGAATATCATGGATGGATCGAAAAAGTTGGTAATCAGTCATATACTTGCCAGTTTGAAGCATGGAAGGTTGCTACTCAATTAGACAGAACCAATGCAGACATGACCGGCGTTGCTACACCTGAAACTGCTGCTACCGCTTGCGAACCACCTGTACTTTGCGGTAAGGCTACAGGTTCCCTGTTCATTGCGAAGGATGACCAGAGAGGACCTACGGAAGCTTCATTTAAAGATAGAAAGCACCCTGGTGAAAAATAAGAATTAGAGTACATTAATTCTATCGACTCAAAATTTGGATATGAATTGCTTTCATGATAAAGGCAGACGAATTTTATTCGCCTGCCTTTTTAAATGCTTGCTTTTCAATCGCCGCTTTGCTTGGAAAATTTGTTTGGGTGACATTGCTTTTTGCCTAACATCGTCGTTTTGTCTGTAAACTTGTTTGCTAACATTACTGTGCTACTTTTCAAATCTCTTCGCCTGGCAAGCTTGTTCGGTTGGGATTTCCATTCTAGCTGGCGCTACCTTTGCCCGATTCAGAAAAGATATTATTTCTTGACAATCCTTTATGTGGGGAACCGTTTCCTGCGGGCATTTTATATTTTTTGAAATATTGGAATTTTAATAAAATATTGAGGGCTTAATATGTTGCTATGAATCCATTCCAATGATATAATAATGATATCTTTAAGAAAAAATTTAGGAGGTCTCATTAGATGAAGGGCTATAAGAGCGAAAATATCAGAAACATTGCACTTGTAGGACATGGTGGCTGCGGTAAAACGACATTCCTTGAAGCTGCTCTGCTTGCAACAGGTGTTATTAGCAGGCTTGGTAAGGTAGAAGACGGCAATACGGTTTCCGATTATGATAAAATGGAAATCGAGAAGGGATATTCCATCAGTACATCTGTCGTGCCGGTTGAACATAACAACGTAAAAATCAATTTCGTTGATACGCCGGGATTCTTTGATTTCATCGGGGAAGTGAACTCGGCGCTCCGGGCAGTAGAAGCCGCGGCGATTCTCGTTGACGCCTCCTCTGGAATACAGGTTGGAACGGAAAAGGCGTGGAATTCTTGTAAGCAGTTTGGCATCCCTAAGTTTTTCCTCATCAATAAAACCGACAAAGAAAATGTAGACGTTGCTGCTGTCATCGATGATTTGAAGGCAAAGTTTGGAAGCTCCGTCGTAACCCTTGATGATCGGGAATCCCTGGAAGAGGAAGTCGCAGGGACGGATGAAGAATTGATGGAAATCTATCTGGAGACGATGGAACTCACGGACGAGCAGTTCTCCAAGGGTCTCAGCAAGGGCATTGGAAACGGTGATATCGTTCCCGTATTCCAGTGTTCTGCACTGACAGGCGAAGGCGTAAAGGAAGCGCTGGAGCATTTTATCGATCTCGTGCCGAAGGCTACAGACCATGAAGCATATCCAGCCCAAAATGATATGGATGAAGCGATTGAGGTAGCGGTAGATCCGTCGGGAAAAGCGGCTGCATTCGTATTCAAGACTATCGCAGATCCGTTCCTGGGTAAAATTTCGCTGGCCAAGGTTATTTCCGGTACGCTCAAGGCAGGGCAGGAAATCTACAATGCGAGGGCGGAAAAAGCAGAAAAGCTGGGTGCGATGTTCTTTATGAGGGGAAAATCCCAGGAGGATGCTCCTGCCGTAGAAGCGGGCGACATCGTGGCAATCGCAAAATTGCAGTTTACGAAGACGGGCGATACGCTTTGCGAAAAGGCGAACATCATCAAATTCCCGCCGGTAGAATTTCCAGCACCATCCCTTTATCAGGCAGTTGAACCTTCCGATAAGGGCGACGACGAAAAGATGGGAACAGGCCTTCATAAACTGATGGAAGAAGATCCGTCCTTCAAGCTGGAACGAAACGTGGAGACGCATCAGACGCTGCTCGGCGGACAAGGTGAAATTCAGCTCAATATCATCACGGCGAAGCTCAAGGATAAGTTTGGCGTGGAAGTTGTAACCGTTCCGCAGAAAATCGCATACAGAGAAACAATCAAAGGAAATTCCGATGTACAGGGTAAGCATAAGAAGCAATCCGGCGGCGCGGGCCAGTACGGTGATGTTCACATCAGGTTCTCTCCTGCACAGGAGGATTTTGAGTTTTCCGAAGAGCTGTTTGGCGGCTCGATTCCGAAAAACTACGTTCCTGCGGTAGAAAAAGGTCTGCGGGAATCCATGGAAAAAGGTCCTTTGGCAGGATGCAGGGTTGTGAATATTAAAGCGGTTCTTTATGATGGCTCTTACCACGATGTAGACTCCAACGAAATGGCGTTTAAGATTGCGGCATCCCTTGCCTTCAAGAAAGGTATCGCAGAAGCGAAGCCGTGCCTTTTGGAACCTGTGATGAAGCTTGAAATCGTCGTTCCTGATGATTATATGGGCGATGTCATGGGCGATATGAATAAGAGAAGGGGCAAGATCCTCGGCATGGAACCTCTGGCCGGCGGCGGGCAGAAGCTGATGGCGGAAGCGCCGCAGGTAGAGCTTTTCGATTATGCGATCGTTCTCCGCTCAATGACACAGGCAAGAGGTTCGTTTACCATGGAATTTGAGCGTTACGAAGAAGTGCCTGCTCAGATGGCGCAGAAGATTATCGCCGAATACCAGGCAGGGCAGGAAGCGAAGTAATCAGGACAGCAGAACAGTGAAAAGCAGAGCCTAAAAATCGAAATCAGGCGTAAATCTGGCTAGTATTCGATTGGATATCCTTGGAAAACCCCGATGAAGTTTGTCGGCACACGCTCCAAGGGTAAGGTTGAAGTGCGCATGAGATACCGGATGATTTGATGGAAAGGGCAGTCAATGGCTTTCCTTTGGATCGCTTTAGTAATTTTTAGAAAACAAAATGGCAGGAAAATCCGTTTCATGATTCGGAGCGTTCCTGCCATTTCTCTGTATTGTTCTGTGCTTTTGCTGATAATTGGAGGAAAATAGAATGAAAAAGAATCAGACCGTATTCGTATGCCAGGAATGTGGCTATGAAAGCTCTAAATGGATGGGGCGGTGTATTTGCGGCGCTTGGAATTCGATGGTGGAAGAGAAAGTGCTCGATCTTGACAAGCAGGATAAACGCCGTAGAACATCCGCGCAGGGAGCGGGATCGGAAAATGGGGAGCTGAGAAAGGCTGGGAAGCCTGCGAAGCTGTCGCAGGTCGTTTCAGGAGAGCATGAGCGGATCGATACCGGAATCGGGGAGCTTAACCGGGTGCTGGGCGGCGGCCTTGTGCCGGGTTCGCTTACGTTGATTTCGGGCGAACCGGGCATCGGGAAATCCACGATCATCATTCAAGCCGCGGCCCATATCGCAGCGGAAAAGGGCGCGGTTCTTTACGTATCGGGAGAGGAATCGGAGGAGCAAATAAAGATGCGCGCCGACCGGGTGTGCCGGAAGCTGCCGGACAGCCTTTACATCTTGGCGGAAACCAATATGGAAAACATCGATCATGTCTGCCAGCAGATCAAGCCGGCGTTTCTCATCATCGATTCTATCCAGACCATGTATAGCGCGGATATTGATTCTGCGCCGGGCAGCGTTTCCCAGGTGCGGGTCTGTGGCAATGACCTGATGCGGATCGGCAAGGGTTATAATATCCCTGTGTTTATCGTTGCGCATGTCACCAAGAGCGGGGAACTGGCAGGTCCGAGAATCGTGGAGCATATGGTTGACTGTGTGCTCAGCTTTACGGGAGACAGAAGCCATGAAATGAGGATTTTGCGGGCGCAGAAAAACAGGTTTGGGACAACCAGTGAGATCGGGGCATTCGAAATGGCGGAACAGGGGCTGATTGAGATTGAAAACCTTTCGGGAACGCTTCTGGAGGAAATGGATAAGGACAGTGAAGGTGCAGTGGTCACGGCTGTTTATGAAGGGACGCGTCCATTGATTTTGGAAGTGCAGGCTTTGACCTCGCCGACCAACATCGGCTTTGCCAGAAGGACTTCGATCGGCGTGGAAAATTCGCGATTGAACATGATTTTGGCGGTGTTAGAAAAGAAGATGGGGCTTTCTCTCATTAACCAGGATGTTTACGTCAATATCGTAGGCGGCATCAGGCCGGAAGGGACGTATACGGATCTGGCGGTAGCGCTTGCCGTATATTCTTCTTATAGCGGGAAAGTTCTTGGCAGTAAAACCGTGGCGCTTGGTGAAATTGGCCTTACGGGGGATTTGCGTGCCGTGCAGAATGGTGAAAAGATCCTACGGGAAGCCGCTAAACTTGGCTTTGAGCGGGTCGTTTTGCCGATTAAAAACGCGGAACGGCTTAAGAAAGTGCTGCAAGACGTTAATGCGAAGAGGAAGGATGGCCAGGCAGCGCCGATCAAGCTGATGGGAATCCGCAATATCGCGGAAATCAAGAAATTGTTTGGTTCTTGATTTTTGATACAGGTGATTGGATGTATTGAAAGACAAACGGTTAATAGAACGCAAAGGTGGCAGGCGGTATGGCTATTGGGAAGTTCATGAATAACTTTTATATTCCCGTGATGCTATTGTTTTATCGTACCTTGTGCGTATTCCCTGCATGCGGCGGCATTATTTCCTTAAAAAACTGTGTGCAATTGTTAAAAAACACGGAAAAGCAAAAAGCTTTCGTAATATCAAAAGCCTATAGCGCGATAAATTCTGGCTTTCTTTCCCGGAATTTGCAGTAATAACGGTAGCCCAGGCTTTTCGCCAGCTCTACGGCGTCATTAAAATGGTATTGATAATACTGCGGGTCGTGGGCGTCAGAGCCGAAGGTCAGAATTTCGCCGCCTAGCTGGCGGTATCGCTTTAGGATCGATTCCCGCGGAAGCCAAGTCCCCGTTCCATATTTAAAGCTTGACGTATTGATTTCAATGCCCTTTCCACGTTGGATCAGGAGCTTCAGGATTTCATCGATAATCTCTTCAACAGGCGCATAGTCATACAGCTTGCCGATGTACCGATCCAGGATGCTGAAATGTCCAAGGATATCGTAGTTGTCAAATTCCTTGAGGCAATCATACATCCAGGTATAAAAGTCCTCCAGCATGGCAGGCCCGTCTGCATTCGAATAATCATAGGTATAGAGGTCTTTCCCGCGATAGCAGTGGAAAGAGCCGATGATAAAATCATAGGGAAAGGCGTTGACGATTTTATTGGCGGCTTCAAATTGCCCATCCATGATGCCTACTTCAAGCCCCGTCAGGATTTCCATCCTGACTTGGTATTTTTCCTTCAATTTTTGCAGGCGCTTCTGATAGGTTTCAAAATCTATGGTAAACGGAAATTCCGGGTCTGGATATCCGGGATCGTAATGGTCGGTGACCGCTAAGGTTTTGATTCCTTTGGCATATGCGCTTTCCAGCATTTTTTCAGGTGGGATATCGCAGTCATCGGAAAATCCGGTATGGGTGTGGAAGTCGCAGTCTAATCTGCATATTTCGTTAGGTTTATCGTGCATCGTTTGCATCCTTTCTCTAGTTTTGCTTCTATTTTTGCCTTGCATCTATAGGCTCACGTGCGGTTCGTCTTCGTTTATCGCCGCAGCTGCTGCCGCTTTGCGTCATTTGCGGGGATTCCTGTAGCGTGTTCTTTGTCGCTATTTTTCCGTCTTGACATACATCAGCTCAAACCAGAAGGTCGTTCCCTTTCCAAGGGTGCTGCTTACGCCAAAATCGGTTTTGTGTAGGGTGAGGATTTCCTTGACGATGGAAAGCCCAAGACCCGATCCTTCGGAGGCGCGTACCATGTTGGAACTGGCGCGGTAGTAGCGCTCCCACACATGGTCAAGCTCATCGGCTTTGATGCCTACGCCGTGATCCTCAACCTTGCAGACGACGGATTTTCCACGGCGCTTGAGCGATATATTTATCGTTTTATCTTCTCCTGCGAATTTGATCGCATTGGTCACGAGATTAGCGATAACCTGCTTGATTTTTTCTTCATCGCCGTTGACGATGAAATTGACAGGGCAGTTGAAATGGAACGTGTATCCTTCGTCTACTTCCATGATTTTATAGGTGTTGATGATGCTCTCGACCGCATGGGTGATGTTAAAATCGCTCCGCTCTAACACCATCTTGCCGGACTGCATCCTGGATATGGACAGCAGATCTCCTACGAGGGCGTTAAGCCTGTCGGCCTCATCGATGATGACTTGCAGGTGTTGTTCCCGTTTTTGCGGATTATTGCCTGATAGATCTCGGATCATTTCCGCGTAGGATTTGATCATCGTCAGCGGCGTCCGCAGGTCATGGGAAACGTTGGCGATCAGATCTTTTTGCAGCATATCCGATTTTTCCAGTTCGATAGAGGCGCGGGTCAGCGTGTCCGCCAGATGGTTGATTTCCGTATAATGACCGCCCTTGAACATGATTCCGTATTCACCGTCAGCGAGCCGTTCGGCGGAACGGGTGATGGTACGGATAGGCTTGGTGATCCTGATGGAAAGGTAGAAGGAAATCAGGCATGCAACGAGCAGCGATATGAAGGACACGTATACGAGCTGGTTGGTCAATATCTGTATCGTTGAAGAAATCGGAAACAATGGGGAAAAGATATAGACCAGAAGCGGCGTCTTGCCCTTTGCCGTCAAAAGAGAGCCGTAAGCCAGAACCTCCTTAGAGTCATCGGCGCTTTTGATTTTCAGGTATGCAGAGCGATCCTTTGACTCCAGCATGGCATCGTTGACGGTCTGTATCTGTTCTGCATAGTAGTTGGAGCTTGTGGCGTCGCCGGATGGCTTGAAGTACATGGTGTTTCCATCGGAGGATATGATGTAGATAAACATATCGTTGGAGTTTGATATCGTTTCGATGGAACGCAGAAACTTGCTGTTGCTTTGGATTTTGTAATTGGACTGGATATCCTTGACAACGCGCTGTGTCTGCTCATCTTTCATTACGCCGTAAAAATTGTTGAGGAACAGCACCTGCAAAAACCATAAGACGATCAGGAGAAAACCCGCGAACAATATAAAATACAAGCATGTTTTAAATTTTATGCTTCTGTAATCAATCTTGAATTTAAGCTTCAAATTTATAACCCACCCCTCTGAGTGTAACGATATAGTCCCTGTATTTTCCCAGATTATTCCGGAGGTTTTTGATGTGCGTATCGATGGTTCTGTCATCGCCGAAGAAATCATAGCCCCAGATATCGGAGAGCAGCTTATCCCTGGAGAGGGCAATGTTCTTGTTTTCCACCAGATAGAACAGAAGATCGTATTCCTTCGGTGTCAGATCGACCTTTTTGCCGTCTACGGAAACGGTTCTTGCAGGGATATTAATTTCAAGGCCGTCAAAGCTCATGATTTTTTCGCTCGGCTTTTCGGCAGCGTGATTTCTGGCCAGCACGGCATTGACCCTTGCCATCAGCTCTTTGGGGCTGAAAGGCTTCACGACATAATCGTCTATGCCCAGTTCGAAGCCAAACAGCTTATCGTATTCTTCGCTTCTGGCGGACAGCATGATAATAGGAATATCTTTTATCTTTCGAATTTCCTTGCAGGCAGAGAATCCATCCAGCTTTGGCATCATGATATCCATGATGATCAAGTCGTAATCGTTGAGTTTGCATAGGCCTACTGCCGTCATTCCGTCAGCTGCTTCTGTTATTTCGTGACCGTTAAATTCAGAATATTCCCTGATTACCTCCCGGATCTTTTGTTCGTCATCTGCAACTAAGATTTTTGCCATGGTGTCGTCTCCTTTCATTTATATTAAGAATAAAATTTCAATGTGTGGTCTTTGTGAACGATATATAGATATTCTATCATATTCTGTTGGCTGGGTACAGAATTTGTGGTATAATAAACGCTGAACATTCTCACGGCGCTGCCGCAAGGAAGCGTTCATTGAAACTCGCGGCGACAGGCTTGCTCGTTAGAATAAACGCTGAACATTCTCACGGCGCTGCCGTAAGGAAGCGTTTATTGAAACTCGCGGCGACAGGCTTGCTCGTTAGAATAAACGCTGAACATTCTCACGGCGCTGCCGCAGGGAAGCGTTTATTGAACCATGCAGAGGCAAGCCTTGCATGGTATTATAATTAATATGTATGGCTTGGAGGCTCTTCATGTATCAGATCGGGGATAGAATTCTATATCCCATGCATGGCGCAGGGACAATAGAGCATATTGAACCAAGAAAAATCCTGGGGACGGTCAGGAACTATTATGTTCTTAACATCTCCTGTGATGGAATGGAGCTTCTACTGCCTGTGGACAGCTGTGATGATATCGGCGTAAGGCCGATCGTTTCCAAGGAAGCGGTGAAACAAGTCATATCCATTTTAGGGCAGGAGTCCAGCAGGATGCCCGTCAACTGGAGCAAGCGACAGCGGGAAAATATGAAAAAATTGAAAACCGGCGACATCAAGGAAGCGGCTGAAATCGTGAGAAACCTTACCAGGATGGACAGGAGGAAGAAGCTTTCTGCCGGGGAAAAGAAAATGCTCAGCAATGCCAGGCGTATTTTGCTTAGTGAGATCATGCTGGTGGAGGATATGGACGGGGAGGAAGCGTTCCGGCTCGTCGAATGCGCAATTTAGCTATACATAAAAACTAATACAAAATAGAAGAAAGGAGGTGAAACATATGCTGAAAAAACTAGTAAGGGCTGCCCTTACCGTTGCAGGCGCCATCGTGGGGTATGGTGTATTTTTATTGATTACATTTCTTTTTAGCTTTGCGGGGCATGAAGAAATGGTCGATTTTTCGGGTGTGCAGGAACTGTGCATATCTCTTTTATTCGTAATTATTTTTGGATTAATATTCTTTCGCTTAACGCCGACCCTGAAACGACAAGGCACGAAGGTTGCAAATGACATAGAATCTGATTTGCAAAAGGTGTCCACCAACGATGTGGTGATGGGTACGATCGGTCTGATCGCAGGACTTATTATCGCCTTTCTGATCAGCCAGATATACGTCGGGATCAAAGTTCCATATATCGATGTGATACTGAATATTATCACATATATCATTTTGGGATATGTGGGCATTGTCATTGCGACGAAAAAGGGAAAAGACATCAAAATGACATGGGGCGTGTCACGAAAGATTTCGTCAGTGGGAGGCAAAGGCAAGGTTAAGACGGATGCCATGCCGAAGATCTTCGATACCAGCGTGATTATAGACGGCCGGATATCGGATATCATGAAGACGGGTTTTATCGAAGGAACGATCGTGATCCCGGAATTTGTGCTGGTGGAGCTGCGGCATATCGCGGATTCATCAGATGCGTTGAAGCGAAACAGAGGAAGGCGGGGGCTTGACATCCTCAATAAGATCCAGAATGAATACGGCATCGAAATCTACAATACCACGGAAGAAAAGTCGCTGGATGATATTCCGGAAGTAGATGCGAAGCTTTTGAAGCTGGCACAGATCATGAACGGTAAGGTCGTGACCAATGATTTTAACCTGAATAAAGTCGCAGCGATCAAAGGCGTTGAGGTTCTCAACATAAACGAGCTGGCCAATACCCTGAAGCCTGTCGTACTGCCGGGGGAAGAAATGGTACTGGCCCTGGTCAAAGAAGGCAAGGAAAACAACCAGGCGGTCGCATACCTGGATGATGGAACGATGATCGTAGTGGAAGAAGGAAAGCGCTTCATCGGACGGACAATTAAAGTAACCGTTACAAGTGTGCTTCAGACTTCGGCAGGGCGGATGATATTCGCTCGTCCTGCTGGAAACAGGCAGGTGAAATAATGCGTGACAGCAAAAGGGTTGCCGTCGTGATCGCCGCCGCAGGAAGCGGCAAGCGTCTTGGCGGCCGGACGCCAAAGCAGTATCTTGCGATCGGCGGTCAGCCGATGATCGTGAAGACAGTGAAAGTATTCGAGTCCATTCACCAAGTGGATGATATTTTTATCGTGACAAATGAGGCGTATATCGATTATTGTCAAAGGCTTGTTACGGAGTATGGTTTATGCAAGGTGGCAAGCATCATTTCCGGCGGGCGGCAGCGTCAGGATTCGGTATGCCGTGCGTTAGCGGAAATCGAGAACAAGCGGCCGGAGACGGACTATATTTTGATCCACGATGGCGCCCGGCCTTTCATCAGCGAAGCGGTGGTGCGAGCTGTTATAAACGCAGCAGCGGAAAGCGGCGCTGCCGTTCCCTGTGTCCCGCTGAAGGATAGCCTTAGGTATGTGGGCGAGGTTGGTACGGATAGCCCAGAATGCGTGGACAGCGCAGATCACAAGGAAAACCTGGCCGGCGCAGGTGGCCTGGAGGGCATGACCTGCTTGGAGGGCGCGGAGAGCCGCAGCGTGGACAGAAGCCGTTATTTTTCCGTTCAAACACCGCAGGGTTTTCAGAAGTCCTGTTTAACGGAGGCTTACCGGAAAGCAATGCAGCAGGGTTACTACGGCACTGATGATGCTTCTGTCGTTGAGTGGGCAGGATATCAGGTGAAACTTGTAGAGGGCGATTATCGCAATATTAAAATAACGACGAAAGAGGATCTGCCGATGGAAACCAGGGTAGGGACAGGATTTGATGTCCATAGATTGGAAGCTGGCAGGGATTTGATCCTAGGGGGCGTAAAGATTCCTTATGAACGGGGCCTTTTGGGACACTCCGATGCCGATGTGCTGGTACATGCGCTGATGGATGCGCTTTTGGGCGCTGCTGCGCTGGGCGATATCGGGCGTCATTTCCCGGATACAAACGAGCAGTATCGGGGCATTTCCAGCCTGACGCTTCTTTCCAGGGTGGCAGGGCTGCTTCGTGAAAATCTTTATTCCATCGGAAATGTGGATGTGACCGTGATTGCGCAAGCACCTAAGATCGCGCCTCATATCGATGAAATGCGCGGCAATCTGGCCCGGGTTTTAAAGCTCGAAGCGGGCAGGATCAACATCAAGGCAACGACGACCGAAAGGCTGGGCTTTACAGGACGCAAGGAAGGAATCGCAGCCGAAGCGGTATGTTCGATATACAGGTAAGGAGAAATTTATGAAATTATCAAAGATGCATTTAAAGACATTACGGGAAGTTCCAACCGAAGCGGAGATTCCCAGCCATATTCTGCTCCTTCGGGCAGGAATGATCAGAAAGCTCGTTTCCGGCGTGTATGGGTTCATGCATCTCGGCTGGCGTTCGATCCAGAAAATCGAAAACATCGTCAGGGAAGAGATGGATGCGGCCGGCGGGCAGGAGATCCATATGTCGGCGGTACAGCCGGCGGAGCTTTGGCAGGAATCGGGCAGATGGTATGCTTACGGACCTGAGCTTTGGCGGCTTCAGGACAGGAGCGGAAGGGATTTCTGTCTCGGACCGACGCATGAGGAAATCTTTACGGATATTGCCAGAAACGATATCAATTCTTACCGTCAGCTTCCGGTCAATTTGTATCAGATACAGTTCAAGTATAGGGATGAAGCAAGGCCAAGGTTTGGGCTGATGCGCAGCAGAGAATTCATCATGAAGGATGCGTATTCCTTTGATAAGGATCAGGAGGGTCTGGATCAGAGCTATCAGGATATGTATGATGCGTATGCGCGGGTGTTCACAAGATGTGGGTTGACGTTCCGTGCAGTAGAGGCTGATTCCGGCGCAATCGGCGGCAGCAATTCCCATGAATTTGAGGCACTCTCGGAGGTCGGGGAAAGCGAGATCGCATACTGTGAGAAGTGCGATATGGCAGCGACCGTGGAAAGGGCGCTGTGCGTTGATGCAAAGCCGCAGGATGATATTGAAGCGCTTCCGCTGGAAGAGGTGCATACGCCGCAGACGAAGACGATTGACGAAGTTGCGGCATTTTTAGGGCTGGAAACGTCGCAGACGATGAAGGCATTGCTCTTTGTGACCTACGATAAAGAAGGCAGGGAAAACGGCTATGTTGCAGCTTTTGTAAGAGGCGACAGGGAATTGAACATGACGAAACTCATCAATGCGCTCGATATTCCAGAGCATGCGATCGAATTTGCCGATGAGGAGAAAATGAGCGCGGCGACAGGCTGCGTGGGCGGCTTTACAGGTCCTGTCGGGCTGCATGACTGCACTATTGTCGTTGACAGCGAGCTTTTGGGACAGAAGAATCTGTGCGCTGGTGCTTGTAAGGAAGACTATCATCTGAAAAATGTCAATTACGGCAGGGATTATGAAGGCGATATCGTTGCCGATATCAAGGTTTTGGCAGAGGGCGACCCATGTCCTGTATGCGGTGCACCCGTCAAGTATGCCAGAGGCATTGAGGTAGGTCAGGTATTTAAGCTGGGAACAAAGTACAGCGAAGCTATGGGCGCGGTGTACAAGGATGAAAATATGCAGGATAAACCGATCGTCATGGGGTGCTACGGCATAGGCGTTACGAGGACGCTGGCCGCTGTCGTAGAACAGAATCACGACGAAAATGGTATCATATGGCCGATGTCGGTGGCGCCATATCATGTCATGATCACGGTCATGAAACCGAATGATGAAGTGCAGGCTTCCGTTGCGGAAGATATCTATAAGAATCTGACTCGTGCGGGGGTAGAGGTTCTTTTAGATGATCGAAAGGAACGCCCGGGCGTTAAGTTTAAGGATGCGGATCTTTTGGGAATCCCGATTAGGATCACCGTGGGACGCGGCGCGGCGGACGGAATCGTCGAATACAAGCTGAGGCGGGAAGCGGATAAAGTGGAAATTTCCGTGGCGGAGAGCATCGCATCTGCGATCGATACGGTAAACCGGGAAAAATAAATGAGTTTTATTTCTTTGATGGAGTTTATCGGTACTGTCGCTTTTGCAATGTCCGGCGCACTCCTTGCAATAGAGAAGAATCTTGACTATTATGGGATTGGTTTTTTTGCAATCATAACAGCTGTTGGCGGGGGAATTATAAGAGATGTCATCATCAATCTTCCTCTGCCCGTTGCGCTTTCTGATCCCATATTTATTGTCGTAAGCCTGGCTGCGGCGGCCGTGGTCATTGTTTTTCATAAATGGGTACGAAAATTCCAGAGCCTGGTAACTTTTTTCGATGCGGTAGGTCTGGCCGCTTTTACAGCGATCGGAGCAAAAGCAGCGATAAATAGTGATGGTTGTACGCCCTTCGTTGTGATTACGCTGGCGTTGCTGACGGGGACAGGAGGCGGAATTTTGCGGGATATGTTCGCCAGGGAAATTCCGTTCGTATTTAGAAAAGAAGTTTACGCTATGGCATGCATTGCGGGGGCTATCGTATTTTTATTTACATACCCTTATGCGGCAATGACAATCGCGATGTACTTATGTTTTGGGGTAACGCTTGCCGTCAGGCTGGTTTCCATCAAATTTAACTGGCAGCTGGCAAGGGTCAAAAATGGAAGAACAGCGGATGGAGAAAAAGGAGAAGCAGAAAAGAGTATCGAATAAGAAAATGGATCGAATGCGGCTGTATGGCAGCCTTTATTGGGAATTTTTTAAGATCGGCTTGTTCACGATTGGCGGCGGGATGGCGATGATCCCTCAGCTGCAACAGATTTTTGTCAAGGATAAGGGCTGGCTTACGGAAGAAGACATGGTTGATTGCATTGCGGTAAGCCAGGCACTGCCTGGGGTGATTGCGATCAATAGCGCCACGTATATCGGTTTGCGCCGCAAAGGTGTCCTGGGTGCTGTCGCCGCTACGTTGGGGGTGGTGACGCCGTCGTTTGTAATCATTGTTTTAGCGGTATCGTTTCTCGGCTTTATCGGGGAAAACAGCTATATACAGGGTGCTTTCACAGGAATCAAAGCGGCGGTATGCGGATTGATTTTAGTGACCGTGGTGCGGCTTGGAAAGCAGATCCTGAAATCTGCCTTCCAGTGGATTCTTGCTATTTTGTCATTGGTTGCGATCGGGGTTTTCGGCGTAACGGTGATATGGGTCATTATTGCGGGTGCTGTTTTGGGCATTCTGTATCATGCGATTACATTAAAGCGGAAAGCTTCTGGGCATTCTGCGGATCGTGAAGGGGTGGAAAAATGATTTACGTCAGCCTTTTCACCATGTTTTTCAGAATCGGGCTTTTCGGCTTTGGCGGTGGTCTTGCCATGCTTCCGCTCATTTTTCAGAGTGTGCAGGCCTTCGGCATCATGTCTGCGGAGGAATTTTCCAATCTGGTTGCACTTTCGCAGGTAACGCCAGGACCAATGGCTGTCAATGCCGCAACTTATGTGGGATTTAATTTCGCAGGACTTTTCGGCGCACTTGTGGCGACGCTGGGTGTGTGCCTGCCGTCTTTTATCCTGATGATGATCGCATTTCGTTTTATTGAGCGTTTTCGTGAAAGCAACGGGATACAGGGCGCTTTTGCGGGCATCAGGCCTGTGACGGTAGGCCTGATCGGTGCAGCGGTTATCTTTGTGAGCGAAACGGTTTTAATTAATGGACCGCTGATTTCGGAAAAGCTGTTTACAAGCGGACTTGGTTATTTTAATCTTATGCCTCTGGTTATTTTTGCAGTGACGGTACTGCTGGTAGGCGTATTTAAAATGAGGCCGATCCGTGTGATGATTATAATGGGAGTAGCAGGAGCATTGTTATGTGGGTAGGTGGAGTAAGGGTTGTCATCCTGGATAATCAGAACAGGATGCTGATGGTAAAGCAAGAACATGAGGATCGGGATATTTGGATGGTTCCGGGCGGCGGCATTGAAGAGGGCGAGAACTCTGTCGATGCGGCGGTTCGTGAAATCAAAGAAGAAACCGGCCTTGATATCGAAGTGGGCAAGCTGATCTGGCACGTGGAAGAGGTTTCGGAGCGGGGACAGCGGTTTGTCAATTTTTTCATGGGTCGGATCATTGGCGGGGAAATGGCGCTTGGCTTAGATCCTGAATTCGATGAAGATAGCCAGGTGTTGCGGGAAGTAAAATTTATGTCGCGCCAGGAAATCGAAGAACTCCCTGTCTTATACCCGGAATATCTCAAGGATGAGTTCTGGCGGTATTTGAATGAAGATTATTTCGCTTATAATGCGTTTAAATTGCGGGATTAGCGGGATCAGTGGGTTGGTGCGATTTGCAAAAGTTCGCACATGCGGCCGTTTGTTGAAAAACGCAGCGAGGCATGTATGTGAAAGCGTGTGGAATGTGCGGCAGGAATCGAACGCGTAACCGCATGGAACATATAAATAAAAACGTTAAAATTGTAAAAAGGAGGAGAAGAGAAGAATATGAAATACGTAGTGATTGAGATGGAAAACGGCGATGTGATGAAGGGTGAGCTTTACCCGGAAATCGCGCCAAAGACGGTTGATAATTTTGTGAAGCTGGTCGAGGAAGGCTTTTATGACGGATTGATCTTTCATCGCGTGATCCCTGGGTTTATGATTCAGGGCGGCTGTCCGCAGGGAACGGGTATGGGCGGCCCGGGATATAGTATCGAAGGAGAATTTACAGCGAATGGCTTCCAAAATGATTTGAGGCATGAAAGAGGCGTGCTGTCTATGGCAAGGGCGATGGATCCGAACTCGGCAGGCTCGCAGTTTTTCATCATGGTTGCTGATTCCCCGCATCTTGATGGGCAATATGCGGCATTCGGCAAGATTATCGAGGGAATGGAGGCGGCGGATGCGATTGTCAACCAGCCGAGGAACATGTCCGACAAACCGAAGAAGGAACAGAAGATGAAGAAGGTGAGCATCGTCAGTGAATAGCATGAATGTTTCACAGCTTGTTTTTAGTCCAACCGGAGGAACTGACAAAGTTGCGGAGATCATCACGAAGGCATGGGGAATGCCTGTCAATAAAATTGATCTATCCGACGCAAAAATTGATTATTCCTCGCTCTGCTTCAAGCAGGAGGATGTCGCGGTGATTGCTGTCCCTTCTTATGGAGGGCGTGTTCCCGGTCTTGCGGCTGAAAGGATTTCTAATATCCGTGGGAATCAGACTCCGTGTGTCATCGTTTGTGTGTATGGCAACAGGGCATACGAGGATACCTTGGTTGAATTAAGCGATATTGCAGAAAAAAGCGGTTTTAACATTATTGCCGCTATCGCTGCCGTTGCAGAGCATTCTATTTTTCATCAGTATGCAGCAGGAAGGCCCGATGCGGAAGATGAAAGCCAGCTAAATGATTTTGCCAATCAAATTTTAGATAAAATAAATGGCAGCCCGGCTGCATTTTCCACGCCGCAGATTCCGGGAAATCGTCCTTATAAAAAAATATCTGTGGTCAGCTTGGTTCCCAAAGCAAACAATGCTTGTACCAATTGCGGTCTTTGTGCGAAACAGTGTCCTGCAATGGCAATCAGCACAGAGGATTTTAAGGTCACGGATACACAGAAGTGCCTTTCCTGTATGCGTTGTGTTGTAAATTGCCCGCAGTCAGCCCGTAAGGTGAATAAAGCGGTGGTTTCTTCTGTGGCATTGGTTATAAAAAAAGCTTGTTCTGAAAGAAAAGAAAATGAGTTGTACCTCTAAAAACTGACATATGGATCGATGAGGGCAGCGCAAGGCGTAAGATGGGACTGCATGCGGCGGTTCGCATGATGCGTTGCAAAGTCAGTCTTGCAAAACCTTGAAATGCCTTGAAATTCGAAATGCGATAAATATGTGAAAACTACCGTATTATGGTTGCGAATACGGTGGTTTTTTTTGTATAATAATAAAAATATGAACCAATCGGGTTTGCTGTCGTTGATTTTAGCATTGCGGCCGAAATAAAGAACAATGCTGTGTAGCTTGCTCGGCGCAGTATCGTGGAATATGGCGCAGAGTTGTGCTGTGTGTTTTAGTGAAATGCTGTGTGGCGCGGCGTTGTGCGCTGCAATGCTTCAACATACAAGGAGGAATTGAATGAAACGAAATATCGATGTGACGATGATCGTCCTGATAGCATTTGTGTTGCTTTTCATATGGCGCGACGGAGTTTTTGACCATCCGGTAGAGTGGCTGATCGGGAAACTGCTGATGCTGCCAGGGATCGTGATCGGGCTTGCTTTTCATGAATATGCCCATGCGCTTGTTGCCGATAAGATGGGCGACCCAACGCCGAGGCTGCAAGGTCGGCTGACGATTAATCCATTTGTCCATTTTGATTGGTGGGGGATACTGTGCCTGTTTTTCGTTGGCTTCGGATGGGGAAAGCCGGTTATGATCGATGCGCGTAATTTCAAGAACAGAAGGCGCGGGGAGCTGCTCGTTTCCCTGGCGGGCGTGACTATGAACCTCATCATTGCCATCGTATTTGCGGTGATTGCCAAGATATTGCTGATGACGCTGGGCGGAGGATTTCTTTCAGGCGCGGCGGGGAGTACGCTGTGGCTGATGATTTATTATGTTATCTTTATCAATTTGGTTCTGATGGTCTTCAACCTGATTCCGTGCCCGCCTCTTGATGGCTTTAACGTCGTTGCGGAGCTGTTCCAACTGAAAAATACGGAATTTTATTGGACGCTGCGCAGATTTGACTGGTGGATTTTGCTGGCTCTGATGTTTCTGGGCGTTGTGGATCGGATTCTCTCCCCATCGGTAAACTTTCTGTACAGTTTACTGCAAAATTTTATTATATATTGATCAAGTGCGACAGAGTGCATGACGGAGCGGGTAACCGTAAAGGGTGCAGTGCGTGAAGCGGCATATGACAAATCACTGACATATGCGGTGCGTGGCGTAAAATGGGACAATCGCAAGCGCAGCATGATTTGATGCGCCGAATGCGCAAATGACAGGCGCGGCGGTGTAAAATAAAGCGTTGACAAATGCGGCATGACTTGGTGCGACTGGTACAAGCGCGAAAGCACGGAATGATTTGACATAGCGATGTGAGGATAGCAAGGATAACGAAAGATGAATGAGTTGGATATTTTAAATAAGGAACAGAGAGAAGCTGCGATGCACATGGAAGGGCCGCTTTTGATTTTGGCGGGAGCAGGAAGCGGCAAGACCAGTACCATGACGCACCGAATCGCCTATATGATCAAAGAAAAGAACGTAAATCCTTATAACATATTGGCAGTGACCTTTACGAACAAAGCGGCGAAGGAAATGCGGGACAGGGTGGAAAATTTGGTCGGCGCCGGGATCAATATGTGGATCTTGACCTTTCATGCGGCATGTTTGCGCATTTTGCGTTCCCATGCTGAACTTTTAGGCTTCGGCAGGGACTTTGCCGTATACGATCCGACGGATCAGAAGACGGTGGTCAAAAATATCATCAAGGAGCTTGGTCTTGACGGGAAGAAGTATACGCCTGCTTATTTTCTCAGCGTGATTGGCAAGTGCAAAGAACAGAAGTTGTCTGCCGCACAGTACATAGAACATTATGGCGAGGATTTGAAAAACAAGCTGATCTGGCAGGTTTACGATCGATATGAAAAGACCCTGAAAAAAAACAATGCGATGGATTTTGATGACCTGCTGCTCAATGTAGTAAGGCTGTTTGAGCGGGATGAAGCCGTGCTGCTGCAATACCAGCGCAGGTTTCATTATATTATGGTGGACGAATACCAGGATACGAACCAGATTCAGTATGAATTCATAAGGATGCTGGCAGAGGCACATAATAATATCTGCGTGGTAGGCGACGATGATCAGTGTATTTATCAGTGGCGGGGCGCTGACATCAGAAATATCCTCGAATTTGAAAAGGATTTTCGGGATGCCAAGGTAATCAAGCTGGAGCGGAATTATCGATCGACGGCAAATATACTGGATGCAGCCCATTCGGTGATATCGAACAACAAAGGAAGAAAAGCAAAAAAGCTGTGGACCGATCAGGAGGCGGGGCATAAGATCATGTATCACCGGGCTGACGATGAGATGGAAGAGGCTTATTTTATCGCCAGCGAAATCAACCGCATGAAGACTTTTGACAGGAAATACAGCGATTTCGCGATTCTTTACAGAACGAACGCACAGTCCCGCACCTTCGAGGAGTCCCTTTCCAGAAGAGGGATTCCATATCGGGTATTGGGCGGTCTTCGCTATTACGATCGAAAAGAAATCAAGGATATGCTGTGCTATCTGCGGCTGGTGCAGAATAATGCGGATGATCTGGCATTGACGCGGATTATCAACGAGCCGAAGCGGGGCATCGGCGGCAAGACGATCGACAAGCTGACGGCGTTGGCACAGGTTCGCGGCGAAAGCCTCTTTCAAAGCCTTTTGGATGAGGAAATCGTGAATTCCTTTTCGGCAAGGGCATCGGCGAACATCCGGGCGTTGTCTGAGCTGCTGCTCTTTTACAGTGCAGAAAAGGACAGCCTGAAAATTTCCGACCTGTATGACGGCCTGCTGGTGAAGTCGGGTTATCTGAAAGCGTTGGAGGATCAGAACACCTTGGAGGCAGAAAGCCGCATCGAAAACCTGATGGAATTCAAATCCGTTATTCAGAAATACCAGGAGGATGACCCGAATCTGTCGCTGGCGGAGTTCATGGAGCGAATCGCTCTTTTGGCAGAGGTGGATAATCACGATGCAGATGAGGATGCAGTCGTTTTGATGACGATGCACAGCGCCAAAGGGCTTGAATTTCCATTTGTCTTCATGCCGGGCATGGAAGACGGGCTGTTCCCAGGCTGGCGGGCGTTTGACCGCGAGGACGGGCTGGAGGAGGAACGGCGGCTCTGCTATGTGGGCATCACGAGAGCGCGGGAACGGTTGTGGCTCACCGGCGCCCAGCAGCGCAGGCTGTACGGTAAGACTGATTACACCAGGGAATCCCAGTTCTTGCGGGAAATGGATAAGAACCTGCTCGAAGGCGATGGCATTTACGAGAAGAAACGGGATCTGGCTCTGGGAGCATTCACCAACGGCATGACGGAACAAAAGCCGTTTCAACCGTTTGACCAGTTGAAATACGCACGGCAGCAGACGAAGCAGAATGTGCAGGCTGCCAGTGAATCTTTTGCGGCGGGCGACCGGGTATCGCACAAAAAATTCGGGGAAGGCCTTGTGCTTTCCTGCGACGGAAAAATTGTAGAAATCCGCTTTGGACAGGATGTAAAGAAGCTGGCGCTGGGGTTTGCGCCGTTAAAAAGGCTTTGATGCTAGCGGAGATGCATGGCAGATGATACATATATACATATCGGGGCGGACGGGTTCGCTTGGCAGGCCTGTCCTAGCGGCTTTTTATGAATGGAGTTGGCGCAAGAGGAATCGTTTTGATAAACTCCTGAGATAAGACGGTTTTGCGGTCTTGTGTGGCTTGCGCATTGCCTCGATAAATAAGAAATTTGATAAAAACCCCGGAGGAAAGAATAAAATGGACGATAATAGGAATGACATTCGAAAGCAGCTGGCAGAAAAAGTGGCGTTTCTCAATGAAGCTGCGCGGGCGTACTATCAGGAAAGCCGTGAAATCATATCGAATCAGGAATATGACAGATTATACGATGAACTGGAAGCTCTCGAAAAGAAAAGCGGGATCGTGCTTTCGACAAGCCCTACGGTAAACGTGGGATATCAGGTGGTCAGCAGCCTGCCGAAGGAACGGCATCCGGCGGCGATGCTTTCCCTGGATAAGACCAAGCGCGTGGAGGAGCTGGAATCCTGGCTGGGCAGCCAGGCGGGACTCCTTTCCTGGAAACTGGATGGTCTTACCATCGTTTTGACCTATGAGGATGGCAAGCTCTCCAAGGCGGTTACCCGGGGCGATGGGGTGACTGGTGAAGTCATCACCGCGAATGCCCGTGTGTTTGATAATATTCCGCTTACGATCCCAAGCAAACAGACGACAGTCGTGCGGGGCGAGGCGGTGATCAGCTATGGGGAATTTGAGCGGATCAACCAGACCGTGGGTGATGCAGACGCAAAATACAAGAACCCGCGCAACCTTTGCAGTGGCAGTGTCAGGCAGCTCAACAATGAAATTACGGCACAGCGGCATGTGCAGTTCTTTGCCTTTTCCCTTGCCCAGGGCGGCAGCGGGGAGCGGTACAGGCATGAACAGATGGAATGGATGAAGCAGCAGGGTTTTGAGACGGTCGAATATGTGAAGGTCGATCAGGAAAGCGTTGCTGGCGCCGTAGCGGATTTCGAGCAAAAAATTCAGCATTTTCCTTTGCCGTCCGACGGCTTGGTGCTGATCTTTGATGATATCGAATACGGCAGGTCATTAGGCGCGACCTCGAAGTTTCCGCGCGATTCGATTGCCTTTAAATGGAAGGATGAAATCAGAAAGACAGAGCTTTTAGAGGTGCGGTGGAATGTATCCCGCACAGGCTTGATCAATCCGATCGCTGTATTTGAGCCGGTGGAGCTGGAGGGTACGACTGTCAGCCGGGCGTCGGTTCATAACCTGAGCATCGTGAAATCTTTGGCGCTGGGGACAGGAGATACCATCAGCGTTTATAAAGCGAATATGATTATTCCGCAGATCGCGGAAAATTTCACCAAAAGCGGGACTGCAAAGCCGCCTTCGCTATGCCCTGTCTGTGGGACGCCGACGGAAATTGAGGACGATAACGGCGTGGAGACGCTTCACTGCCCGAATCCCGATTGCCCTGCCAGAAGGATCAAGGCGTTTACGCATTTTGTTAGCCGGAATGCGATGAACATCGAAGGCCTGTCGGAGGCGACGCTGGAAAAGTTCATCGATGAAGGAATCTTGAAGGATTTTGCAGATATTTTTCATCTTGAAAGGTGGCGGGATCAGATCGTCGCGATGGAGGGGTTTGGCGAAAGGTCGTTCGACAACCTGCTTGCGGCAGTGCAAAAGGCGGCGGATACGACGCCTGCCAGGCTGCTTCTGAGCCTGGGTATTCCCAATATCGGGGCGGCTAATGCGAAAATGATCGCGGCGGAATGTAAAAATAACTGGAAAAAGATTTGCGCCTTAACGGAGGAAGAATTGTCGGCCATCGACGGCGTTGGTGCAGTGATGGCAAAGGCTTACGTGGAATTTTTCAGCGATGCGCAGAAGCAGAAAACCGTGAATGAGCTGCTTGCGGTCGTGCGGCTTGACGAAAGCTTTACGGAGAAATCGGGCGGACCGCTTGCCGGAAAGACCTTTGTTATTACGGGCAAGGTGAGCCATTTTGAAAACAGGGATGCGGTAAAAGCGGCCATTGAAGCAGCAGGAGGAAAGAGCGCGTCCTCCGTAACGGGCAAGACGGATTATTTGATCAATAATAACATCAATTCGGGTTCGGCAAAGAACAAGAAGGCTGGTGAGCTGGGCGTCCCGATCATCACAGAAGAGCAGTTTATAAAGATGCTGGAGGGCTAATCATGTTGAAAACAGGGAAATTGGACAGCGATTTATTGAAGGAACTGGTATTTGATAAGATAACATACAGGAGCGAGGCGGTAAAAGTGCGTCCGGGCATTGGCGAAGATTGTGCTGTGATGGATTTCGGCGGGTATGAGTGCGTGATGTCCACCGATCCGATTACGGCGGCAGTCAGCGACATTGGCAGGCTGGCGATCCACATTACCTGTAACGATATTGCTTCAAACGGAGTGCAGCCGCTGGGGATCATGCTGGCGGTGATGCTGCCTGTGGGAACGGATGAAAGTGATGTGGCGCATATCATGGGGCAGGCGGCGGAAACGGCGGCGGCTCTCAACGTGGAGATCATAGGCGGACATACCGAAATCACGCCTGCGGTCAATCAGCCGGTGATCGTATCGACGGCGATCGGAAAAGCCTTATCGGGTCGTTCGCAGAGCGGAAACGATATCGCAGAGGGCGATTATATCATGATGACCAAGTCCGTCGGGCTGGAGGGCTGCGGCATCCTTGCTTGTGATTACAGGCAGCAGCTTGCAGAGGTATTGACGGAAGAAGAGCTGGATCGAGCCTCTGGATTTTTGAACCTGGTCAGCGTGGTTGCGGAAGGGATTGCGGCCGGAACAGTCGGGACGCACGGGATGCATGATATTACCGAGGGCGGCATTCTCGGAGCAGTGTGGGAAATGTGCCAGATTGCGGGAAAAGGTGCGCAAGTTTGGGCGGACAGCATTCCGATGACGCCTGAGGTAAAAAAGATTTGCAGCTTCTTCGATATCGATCCGCTGCGGCTGATTTCCAGCGGGTCTATGCTTATCATCGTGCCTCAGGAAAAGCGCGGTGAAATGGAGGCGGCGATGGCAGACGCCGGGGTCGATTGCAGCGTGATCGGCAGGATTGAGCGTGAGGATTATGGCATCCGGTTGCTCGATGTTGCGCCCGAAGAGATTGAGGATAAAAATGAGGATAAGAGCGGGTGCGGCGATGCGGATCGCGGCATTATGATACAGCCGCCTGATTCCGATGAAATTTACAAGGTAGTCGGCAGAACGTAAGCAAGGGAAGAAGTAACGATACATTTTTAAATTATATGCTGAAAATAGGAGGTTATTAGAAAATGATTGGCTACATACGAAATTTAAAAATCAGGTTAAAACTCTATATTCTCATAGGAGTTGCGTTGATTGGCATGTTCATTATTGGCGGTATGTCATTTTATCTTATGGGACGGATGAACGACATGACAAGCGACATTACGACAAGCTGGCTTCCTAGCGTTGATACAGCAAGGGACTTGACCAACACCCTTTCGAATATCCGTCTGAATGAATTGGGATATCTTACCGCAATTTCTGATGAAGTAGAAGAATCCAGCCTTCAGTACCTTCAAAAGGAAAAGGAAGATATGGAAGATCTTTTAGCCGCGTATAAGGGATTGATCGATGAAGAAGAAAGGTCTTTCTATGAGGATGCGATGAATCTTTGGGCTCAGTACGATGAAGCAGATGAAAAAATGATAGAATTGGCCAAACAAGGCCAAATTGAGGATGCGCGTGCTATCTTGGAAGGCGAATGCGTGGAACTTTATAATTCCTTAAACAGCGCTTTTAATGACATTGTCGTTTATAATACAGAAGGCAGCGATGCTGCGACAGAAGAAAGCTTTTCCCTTTACAGGACTGCTATCTTCCTTATGGCGGCGGTTATTATTGCCATAATTCTTGTAGGGGTTTTCTTCTCATTTGTAGTTATACGTTCGATTAAGACTCCTATTTCTGAAATAGAAAATGCTGCCATAAAAATGGCAGAGGGTGATTTGAATGTGGAGATTTCCTATACTTCCAAGGATGAATTGGGCATTCTTGCTGAGCAGGTGCGCAGATTGATCCATAAGCTTCAGGTTATTATTGATGATGAGAACAAATTCCTTGCTAAAATGGCCGACGGAGATTTTACAGTGGATTCTGTTTGTGAAGAAGAATATACAGGAGGCTTCTATCCGTTGCTTGTTTCTTTCCGGGGCATTGCGGAAAAGCTCAATGACACCATGCTGCAAATCAGTCAAAGCTCATCTCAGGTTGCAAGCGGATCAGAACAGGTGTCCAATGGCGCCCAGGCGCTTTCCCAGGGGGCGACTGAGCAAGCCAGTTCTGTGCAGGAGCTTGCCGCTACCATTAATGAAATCTCTAATAAGGTAAAGCAGAATGCAGATAACGCACGACAAGCCAATGTTGCAGCGAGCAGTGTCAGCATGGAAATGAATGCAAGCAACGAAAAAATGCAGCAGATGATACAGGCTATGAGTGATATCAGCAACTGTTCCAATGAAATCAGCAAAATTATTAAGACAATTGAAGACATTGCTTTCCAGACCAATATTCTTGCCCTTAACGCTGCCGTGGAAGCCGCTCGTGCAGGTGCCGCCGGGAAGGGGTTTGCTGTAGTAGCTGATGAGGTTCGTAATCTTGCAAGCAAAAGCGCAGAGGCTTCCAAGAATACCTCCGTATTGATTGAGAATTCATTAAAGGCAGTGGAAAATGGAACGCAGATTGCCGATGAGACAGCCCAGTCTCTGCTTCAGGCAGTAAATGGAGTAAGTGAAATGACAGGCGTTATCGGACAGATCTCAGAGGCTAGCAGCGTTCAGGCCGATTCCATCTCTCAGATAACGATGGGAATTGACCAGATTTCCAGTGTTGTTCAGAATAATTCGGCCACTGCGGAAGAAAGCGCGGCTGCCAGCGAAGAACTATCCAGTCAGTCACAGCTGATGAAGAGCCTCGTAGGAAGGTTTCGGTTAAAAAATTAGTCATTCATAATAGCAGGCGTTCATGCTCCGGTGTGTGATCGGGCTTTTACTGCGTGCGCTTTCAACAGATAAGGCGGCTGTACCAAAAGAGGCAAATCGATTTTCCTTCACTTTTCAACGCTTTTCATGTAAAATAGAACTAGCGAAAGGATGGGAGCGCGCATCGATAATGGCCGATGGCTTTTCGTACATCCGCCGCTGCGGATGATTGCCGATAGGCCGTGCAATGCAAACCATCATAGGAAAGGGCTTTTTACAATGAAGGATATTTATATTTCAGATATCAGGACTGCTCAAGAGATTATTTCATATTTTATCGTCAAGATGGTAGCGGTGAAGGTTGGCTCGAACAAGAAAGCTTACCTTGATCTGCTGCTGGCAGACTGTAGCGGTGAAATATCGGCGAAGAAATGGGATATTGCGGATGAAGAGCTGCCTGGCCTGGAGAAGATCAAGGAAGGCAGCGTGATCAAGGTCAAGGCCTTGGTGACTGAATGGAACGGGATGAAGCAATTGCGGGTAAGCCGCATTCGGCATACGTCGGCAGAAGATAACATCGACATGAAGGACTACATAAAAGCCGCCCCGGAAAATGCAGCGGATATGTATGCTTATATCTATAACAAGGCAGATGCGTTTTGCGATCAGGATCTGAAAAATCTCTGCATCCGGGTGCTGGAGGATCATAAAGAGAAGCTTATGTATTATCCGGCAGCACAGAAGAACCACCACGCCGAGCTGGCAGGTCTTTTGTATCATGTCAAGCGGATGCTGATGATGGCGGAAAAGGCGTGTGAAATATATACAAATCTCAACCAGGAGCTGGTAATGGCGGGCGTCATTCTGCATGATATGGAAAAAATAAACGAAATTGTTGCCAATGAACTGGGCATTGCTTCCGGCTATTCGTTTGAAGGCAAGATGCTGGGACATCTGGTACAGGGCGTGAAAAGCATCGACAGGCTGGCCGGGGAGCTGGGGATTTCCAATGAGAAAACCATCATGCTGGAGCATATGCTGCTTTCCCATCATTATGAGCCGGAATTCGGAAGCCCGAAGAAACCGCTTTTCCCGGAGGCAGAAATGCTCCATTATCTCGATATGCTCGATGCGAAGATGTACGATATGCAGGAGGCTGTTGAAAAAACAGAACCGGGCAGCTTTAGCGACCGGGTATGGACATTGGATAACAGGACTATTTATAAGGCTTCGGAAGATTTTTAAAGAACGGAACAGGAAAGGTATCCTAAGATGATAAAAATACCGAAAGATATCAACCGAATCATCAATAAGCTGACAGCCGCAGGCTATGAGGTGTATTGCGCCGGGCAGTGCGTCATGGCTTCTTACGCAGGGGAAGAACCGCAGGACTGGGATCTTTACACGGATTGCCCGCAGGATGAAATTCGGAAGTTTTTCCCTGACGGAGAGGCGATCGGCAGACAGGTGGTGCGGCTGGATCATACGGAGGAAATCATCTCGGATGATATCAATGTGGCGGATTCCGTGGAAGGGATCATTGCCGATATCGTGACCATGCGGGGAAAGATAGAGGATCAGCTTCGGGAATATGACTTTACGGCAGAAGCGATTGCAGAGCATCCGCAGAAAAGCCCCGTTGATCCTTATGGCGGCAGGCAGGATATCAAAGACTTGATTTTAAAGCCGGCAGGCGATATCGAAGCAGCATTTCGGAAAACGCCAGAAAAGCTTTTGAAGGCGATTCGGTACGTTTCTCTATATGGCTTTGATTTGAACCGGGATTTATCTGAAATGATTGCGCGGAATGCAGCTCTTTTGCAGGACGCTGATAAAGAGGAAATCCTGTATGAGTTTACGCTGATTATTAATGGAAAATATGCAGGTAAGGCGTTGAAGATGGTCGCAGGGCTGGGGCTTCTTGCCGGAATCATCGGGGAAAAGACAGCGGCCGCTGCGGGAAAACGTGCCGAAAGTGATTATGAAACGTTGACGGAGCATATCGACAAGATCAAGCACATCCCGCTTAGAAGGCAGGCGCTTCTTTACCTTTGCTTTGATAAGTATTATCGGGAAGCGGTGGAATATCTGCCCTATGAAGAGCTGGACCGGGAATATCTGCTGGATGCGAAAACGCTCGTCCAAGACATTCATTTCCTGGGAACGGACGTGGCGATCAAGGGTTTTCTCAATCGCTGTGGATGGGACAAATATAATTTTATCGACAAGCTTTCCAAGGCACAAGCGGCGGTCTTCGATTTGAGTACGCAGAAAATAGAAGCCCGCGACCATATCCTCAAGATGATCCTCGCTGAAAAACAACCGATTTTTGTAGAGGATCTGGCTATCGATGCGGATGATATCATTGAAGCGGGGATTACCGATGATACGGAGCGGGCGGAATACCTGCTGCACCTGCTCCCTGAGGTGGTACATCAGAAACCGAAATACAATGATAGAAAAGAGCTGTTGAAACTTGCAGCAAAATTCAATAAAAATAAATTCAGCGCCGCTTTTCGCGGGGTAAAGTGGCTGCGATAAGCGTTTGGCAGAGGTGTTTTCGGTTGAAATGTATTCATCGGAAATTATTTATTGAGGTTCTTTTAGCAAAAATATAGTTGCGGCACAAGACGGGATCAAAGGCATTAGATGAATATGATGGAAGAAAAACAGGGAACGATAGCGGAGGTAATCTTTCGAAATGATAAAAACGGCTATACGGTAGCCGTTTTTGAAACGGAGCTTGAGGCGTTTACTGCCGTAGGTAATTTGCCTTATGCAGATGTGGGCAGAAGCTATCTTCTGCGCGGGAAATTTACCGAACATCCTGCCTATGGGGAGCAGTTTGCCATTAAGGAATTTGAAGAAACAATGCCGTCCACGGAGGACGGCATCCGGGCGTTTTTGGCATCCGGCGTGATTAAGGGGATCGGAAAAAAGACGGCCGCTGCCATCGTATCGAAATTTGGTGCAGATACCTTGCGGATCATTGAAGAAGAGCCAAAGCGGCTGACGGAGATTTCCGGGATACGGGAAAAAAAAGCCGCCGCGATCACAGAAGCATACGGCAAGCACCGCGCCTTTGCACAGGTGAGCATGCATTTGCAGCAGTACGGGATCGGCGCAGATTATGCGATGAAGCTATATCAGATATATGGAGCAGAGACTATCAAGGCGGTGGAGGAAAATCCTTACAGGCTGGTCGAGGATATCTTCGGGATCGGGTTTAAAAAAGCCGATAAGATCGCCGAGAAAATGGGAATTGCTGCCGATGATGAATTCAGGATCAAAAGCGGCATTAAATTTACGCTGTCGTATTTTGCCAGCGAGGGCAATACGTTTCTTCCGCAAAGGATGCTGTGCGAAAAGACCGGCGAGCTTTTAGGGCTGTCCATGGAGCAGGTGGAGGATCAGCTTACGGCATTGGTTTTTGAAGGGGAGCTGCATATTGAAAACCTGGAGGACAGGAACGTCGTGTTCCTCATGCCGTATTATATGGCGGAGCAGAATGTATGCAAACGGCTTGCGCAGCTTAATTCCGCAGGCTTAAAGCCTATTGCGGCCAGCGCCACAAGCCTGATCGCAAGGACGGAACATATCACGGGCATTCATTTATCGGAAAATCAGAAGCATGCGGTAACAACCTCACTGAATATGGGGGTTTCCGTCATTACGGGAGGACCTGGGACAGGAAAGACAACGATCATCAATGCGATCATCAATGTGCTGGAGGAGAGCGGTCTGAAAACGGCGATCGCAGCGCCGACAGGCAGGGCTGCCAAGAGAATTACCGAAACATCGGGACATTACGCATCTACCATTCACAGGCTGCTGGAATACTATTTTTCCGAAAGTGAGAATATGATGCGGTTCGGCAAAACCGAGGAGTCGCCGCTCGAATACGATGCTGTGATCATCGACGAGGCCTCCATGATCGACCTGATTTTGATGAATGCGCTCGTAAGCGCGATCAGGCCGGGCACGAGGCTGATCATCGTAGGCGATGCTGACCAGCTTCCGTCTGTGGGCGCGGGCAATGTTCTGCGGGATATCATTGACAGCGAATACATCTATTGTACAAGACTGACAGAAATCTTCCGCCAGGCGGAGGAAAGCATGATCGTGGTCAACGGGGATTACCCGGACTGCAATGCCAAGGATAAAGATTTTTTCCTCTTAAGGCGCAATGCGGAGAAGGATATGCTGGCGACGATCAAAGAACTGTGTACGAAGCGGCTGCCCGCCTTTTACGAGGAAATTTCGCCTGCTTCCGATATCCAGGTGCTTACGCCTGTGCGAAAGGGACTTTTGGGGAGTATCAACCTGAACAAAGAATTGCAACAAGTGTTGAACCCGCCTGATGGCAGCCTTGCGGAAAAGACTTTCGGGGATCGTATTTTCCGGGAGGGCGACAAGGTGATGCAGATCAGGAACAATTACCAGCTTGCATGGAAAAACCTGGAGGATTTTACGGAAGGGGAAGGAATTTTCAACGGGGATGTCGGGTTTATCCAGAAGGTAGACCGCCAGTTCAATGAAATCACGGTCGTATACGATGAAGTAAAACACGTCACGTATGCGTTCAATCAGCTTGATGAGCTGGAGCTTGCTTATGCCATTACGGTTCACAAGAGCCAGGGAAGCGAGTTTCCTGTCGTCGTCATGCCGGTGAGCTGGTTTCCGCCGATGCTTGCGAGCAGGAACCTCTTGTATACGGCGGTCACGCGTGGGAAAAAGGCGGTGGTGCTGGTGGGGTCAGAGGGAAAACTGCACGGCATGGTCGATAACAACCGGATCAAGGAGCGGTTTTCCGGTCTTGCAGGCAGGCTGCGAAAATATCTGGAATTTGGAACTTTGTAAAGGTACGCAGGCGGAAAGAAATGCCAGTGCGTGCAGTGGATGCACAAAGGGGAGAAGGACCGAAGCCTGCTGGAACGTGTAAAAATTGAGGGGATATCATGGGAACGTTATTGGGAAAATTAGGAAAGGCTGCGGAAGCTATCAGCGAGGCTGTATTTCCGTCCAACATATACTGCATTTGCTGCGGAAGCCTGATCGACGGCAGCAGGGCGTATTCCTTGTGCGACGAATGCATCAGGAAATTTCACTGGACAAGCGGCAGGACTTGTGAAAAGTGCGGGAAAGTCCTTCCCGGGAATTACCGGGGCAGGTTATGTTATGATTGCATGGGCAGGGCGCATTATTTTACGAAGGGATATAGCTGCCTGACTTATGGTCTTCATGAACGGGCGGTGCTGCTGGACTACAAGTATAATGGAAAGGGCTATCTTGCCAAAAAGCTGGGTGATATGCTGTATGACAGGATGTCGTGTGAAGAGCTGCAAGTGGATCTCATCATTCCTGTGCCGCTTAGCGCTGGTCGCAAGCGGCAGCGGGGCTACAACCAGTCGGAGCTTATGGTGCGGCGGTTGTCCGCGCTTTGGGGCGTGCCATGGGATGGGACGGCTTTGCGCCGCAAGAAAGAAACGCCGCGCCTTCGAAGCCTGAATCCTTCCGAGCGGGAAATGGCTCTGTTTGACGCTTTTGCAGTGCTGGGGCGGGATGCTTATAAGATAAAGGGAAAGCGGCTGCTTCTCGTGGATGATATCTATACCACGGGCGCGACTGCTGATGCTTGCAGTAAGGCGTTGCTGTCTGCGGGGGCGGGCGAGGTATATTTTCTCTCGCTGGCGTCAGGCGGCAATCGGAGACCGAAGGATGCGGAAGCGATATAAAAAGTGAACTGCACATATGGCGCATGTCTGTGATTGAAAGGCCAGGCCAGCTACGGGCGAAAGGTCCCACGTAAGCTGATCCGCAAGGCGGCAGTGATCATGGCGTAGTTTAGATGTAAGTCCTCCGGAAAATCCGGGCAAGGCAGGTGTGGGGGCAAAGATCAGGTCAGGTGTGCCGTATGTGCAGTTCACTTTTTTCAGATTTTTCAGTATTTTATTGTTAAAAAATACTGCATCTCCATACAAAATATGGTATAATGAACGCAGAACATTCTAGCGGCGTTGCCGAGCGGAAGCGTTCATTGAATCATGAATGCTGATGCAAGGACAGAGGAAATTCATGGTATAATGAACGCAGCAACTGATACGGCGTTGCCGCAGGGAAGCGTTCATTGAAACATACGCAGGCAAGCTTGTATGTTATAATAAGAAAAAGCCTAAAAAGGAGGTCGTTATTTATGAAGACAAACATCACAGGCAAACACTATAGCCCGAGCGATAAGCTAAAGGAGACTATAGAGAAAAAGTTTGAGAAGCTGGATAAGTATTTTTCCAATGAAATCACGGGCAATGTCATGGTGATCAAGGAAAAGAGCGGCTATAAGCTGGAGGCGACAATCAATACGAAGGGAACGATTTTCCGGGCGGAGGTAAAGGAAGATGACCCTTACGATGCTGTGGACAGGGTGATCGATAAGCTGTCCAACCAGATGTCTAAATTCAAGACCAAGCTGCAAAGAAAGCATAAGGGACAGAAAGACCTGAGCTTTGCAGGGCTGCCTGAATTTGAAGAGGAAGAGGAAGACATTCAGGTTGTGAAGAAGAAAAAGTTTGAGCTTACGCCGATGACCATCGAGGAAGCGATTTTGCAGATGGAAATGCTGGAACACAGCTTTTTCGTTTTCCTCAACATGGAGACCGATTCGGTAAATGTCGTATATAAGCGGGCCGATAAGGATTATGGACTGCTTGAAACGACATATTAACATAGATGCATGAATAAGATAGAGCGGGGCGGAAGCTCCGCTTTATCTTTGTGATTTTTATCTTTGTGACGCCTAGGTGATTTATCCGATTGCCTACTTGAAAAATACGCCTTTTTTTTGTAAAATATATTGAATGACTGTTTAATGAATTTGGGAGCAAATGAATGCGCGAGTTTTTAGAAAATGTATTTTCCGGCATGGGAATTACAGACGTGATAGATATTCTGATCGTAGCCGTTGTGATCTATAAAATATTGGGCTTTATCAGAAAAACGAGGGTGGAGCAGCTGCTAAAGGGCGTACTTGTCCTGGTAGTTGCTACTTTTCTATCCGATATTTTTAATTTGCATACCATTAACTGGATTTTGAAAGGCACGGTCGCGCTTGGCGCAGTCGCGATCCTGGTCGTGTTCCAGCCGGAGCTGCGCCGGGCGCTCGAATATATGGGGCGCAGCAAGCTCGTTAAATCATCCCTGACTCAGTTGGATAAGGAAAAGGGCAAGCAGATCACTTCGCATATCGTAAAGGCAGTTGAAACCTTTTCACGGGACAGGGTGGGAGCTCTTATCGTTTTCGAAAAGGAAACCGCGCTTTCCGATATCATGGAAAGCGGCACGCTGGTGGACGCCGAAATTTCGGAGCAGCTTCTGGGCAATATTTTCTATGAGGGTGCGCCTTTGCATGACGGCGCTGTTATCATCCGGGACGGCCGGGTATGCGCCGCAGGCTGCGTGCTGCCTTTGACCAGGAGCAATGCGATCAGCAAGGAACTGGGAACGAGACACAGGGCGGGCATCGGCATTACCGAAAATTCCGATGCGCTGGTTCTGATCGTTTCAGAGGAAACAGGAATTATTTCCATGGCGAGCGAAGGGCATTTATCCAGGTTTCTCGACTTGAAAACGGTCGAAAAAACCTTGCTCAATATGTATTTGAATGCAGAGGAACGGACGGGTACGATGGCCATCATTCCCCGCATGATCAGCAAGATGAGGAGGGATAAATGATGCTGGATAATAAGACCTTCATTAAGATCATATCCCTGATTGCTGCTATTTGCTTGTGGGTGTATGTGATGGGTGAAGTAGACCCAAATACCAAAGAAAATATAAGCAATATCCCGGTTTCCTTTACCGGGATAGATGCACTGGCTGAAAAGGATTTGGCTGTGGTGCAGGAGCAGGAGGAATTCATCAGCGCTGCGATCAGCGGGAAACGGTCGGAGGTGTATGATATCAAGAGGAGCGGGCTGACTGCATCTGTCGACGTATCAAACTGCAAAAAAGGGAAAAATACCGGAAAAATAAATATCAGCCTTCCGGAAGGCGTTAAGCTGGAAAATATTTCAGACAGCACGCTGCATTTTAAGGTAGAGCCACTCGTTTCGGAAAAGAAGCCGGCAGTAATCGAGTTTACAGGATCGGCAGCGGGAAGCGAAAATGACGCGGTGGACTGGGTGTTTGAAATAGATCCGAAAAACGTAACGGTTCAAGGCGCGAAAAGCTCCGTTGGGAAAATTGACCATGTGATGGGTACGGTAGATTCCCAAATCGTTTCAAAAGAGGCGGATAAATGGGTGAGCGTAACGGTAGTTCCCGTTACGAAGGATAATGTCCGCGTTTACGGCGTGGAGTTATCGGAAGATAAGGTTCGGGTAAATGTTCAGCGGCTCGTGAAAAAATCAGCAAAACTGGAGATAACCGCCGAAAATGTGGAAGATGGTTATGCGGTCGATAAGTTTGCCGGCATTGATGCGGTCGATATCGTAGGACCTGCTGATGTGATAAAGGATATCAAGAAAATAAAAGCGACGGTCGATTTGACTGGCATTACGACTTCTGCGTCAGTAGAAGCAACACTGGATTTGCCGGACAATATCTTTTTGCTGCATGAGGATGAATCACTTGCGGTAACGGTGACCGTGAAGCTGACAGAGTAGTACGGCAAACGGGGAAAACGCCCCGATCATGTGAAATAGTGAGGAGACGATTATGGGAAGATTATTTGGCACGGATGGCGTACGGGGGATCGCAAACAGCGAATTGACCCCGGAACTGGCATTTAAGCTGGGAAAGGCAGGCGCATATGTTCTCAGCAAGGATATCAAACGGCCGGTTGTGCTGATCGGCAAGGATACGCGCCTTTCCGGCGATATGCTGGAGGATGCGCTCAGTGCAGGAATTCTGGCCGTAGGCGGCAATGTGATCAAGATCGGCGTATTGCCAACGCCCGCGATCGCATATCTGGTGCGGGCGTACCAGGCTGATGCAGGCGTAGTCATATCTGCGTCGCATAATCCGTTTGAATACAACGGGATCAAGTTCTTTAACGGAGATGGCTTTAAGCTGGATGATGCCATCGAAGATGAAATCGAAGATATCATCCTGCGCGATATCGATGTAAACCACCATATCACGGGTGATAAGCTGGGGCGATGCCTTGAGGCCGATGATGATGCCTTGGGCCGATATGCGGAATTTCTCAAATCTACCATCGATGTGGATATCAGGGGCGTGAAGCTGGTGCTGGACTGTGCCAACGGCGCGGCTTACAGCGTGGCGGAGAAGGTGTATTCCGATTTGGGTGCAGACATAACCGTGATCGGCAATACGCCGAATGGGGTGAACATCAATGAGAAGTGCGGTTCGACGCACCCGGAACGATTGCAGGATGCAGTTTTAAGGCAGGGCGCTTTTCTCGGTCTTGCTTATGACGGCGATGCCGACAGGCTGATTGCTGTTGATGAAAAGGGCAGGATCATTGATGGTGATAAGCTGATCTGTATTTGTGCGTCGATGATGAAGGAAAAAGGGTTGTTGCCAGGCAATAAGGTGACAGCAACGGTGATGAGCAATATTGGCTTTCATCAGTACATAGAAAAGATGGGTTGCAGCGTGGATGTAACGGCAGTAGGGGATCGGTATGTGCTGGAAAGCATGCGCAAGACGGGTTGCAACATCGGCGGGGAGCAGTCAGGGCATATTATTTTCTTAAATCATACTACCACGGGAGACGGAATTCTTTCGTCCTTGCAGCTTTTGCAGGCGATCCTGTTATCCGGAAGGCAGCCGTCTGTACTTTCCGATGAGATTGAGATTTTCCCGCAGGTACTGAAGAATGCCAGGGTTAAAAATGAAAACAAGGAAAAATATAAGACGGATCAGGATATCATGGATGCGATTGCCCGTACGGAAAAGGAGCTGGAAGGCTTGGGCCGGGTTCTGATCAGGCCGTCGGGAACAGAGCCGCTGGTGCGCGTGATGCTGGAAGGACAGGACGTGGCGCATATCACGAAGCTGGCGGAGGATCTGGCTGTGTTATTGACCAAGAGGTTTGGATAGGAGGATAAAGAAGTATGTGTGGTATCGTTGGATTCGTGGGACAGAAGCACGCAAAGGAGAAGATCATCGATGGGCTGAAGCGGCTGGAATACAGAGGTTATGATTCAGCAGGCATTGCCCTGCCGATCAATGGAAAAATTCAGATTAAAAAGCATGTGGGTGAGATCAAAAACCTCGAAAAGATCATCGGCGACCCGGAGTTTGACAGTACAGCAGGCATTGGCCATACGCGCTGGGCGACGCATGGCGCACCGTCCGACATCAATGCCCATCCGCACAGCAATGGGGATCACTCTATTGCCATCGTACATAACGGGATTAGTGAAAATTATCAGGAAATCAAAGAATGGCTGGTCAAGGAATATGGCATTGTTTTCCGTTCGGAGACGGATTCGGAGGTAATCGCGCACCTGATCGGGATCTTCTATGACGGGGATCTGCTGGCAGCTGTCAATAAGGCGGTAGCGGAAATGCGCGGCGCTTATGCGGTCTGCGCGATCGCTGCGGACGAACCTGATAAAATCGTTGCCGTAAGGAAGGACGCTCCGCTGGTGGCTGGGCTGGGAAAGGGCTTTAACTTTATCGCTTCCGATATCCCTGCCCTGCTGAAATACGTCAGGGAGGTTTACTTCATCGAAAATAATGAGACGGTCGTTCTGACAAAGGATCATATTACCATATACAATGAAGCCGGGGATAAGGTCAAGAGAGACGTTTACCATGTTACCTGGGATGCCGACGCAGCGGAAAAGGAAGGCTATGAGCATTTCATGCTGAAGGAAATTCATGAACAGCCGAAGGGAATCTTCGAAACCCTGACGAGAAGGGTAGACGATGACGGCAGCATTAACCTGGACGGCATTTCCATGACGAAGGCGGATATCGAAGGCTTTAACAAGGTCTATATCGTTGCCTGCGGTACGGCATATCATGCGGGGCTGGTGGGCAAGCTGGTGATCGAGAAAATGGCGAAAGTTCCGGTGGAGGTAGATATCGCCTCGGAATTCCGCTACCGTGATCCATTTGTGGATGAAAATACGCTGTTCATTGCCATCAGCCAGTCAGGTGAAACGCTGGATACTTTGGCGGCGCTTCGGGAAGCGAAAAGAAAAGGCGCACGTGTGCTTTCCGTCGTGAACGTGGTCGGCAGCTCCGTGGCAAGGGAATCGGATGACGTGTTTTACACCTGGGCAGGCCCGGAGATCGCCGTTGCTTCTACCAAGGCGTACACGACACAGCTTATCTGTATGTACCTGATCGGGCTTTACATGGGAAGCACTAAGGGTACGATCGATAAGGATTATTATGCAAAGATACTAAATGAATTAAAGGCGCTTCCGGATAAGGTGGAGGCGCTGCTTGCGCAGGAAAGTGCCATTGCTGCTATCGCGAAGAAATATCATCGGAAGGAGCAGGTTTTCTTCATCGGCAGGGGTCTTGATGCAGGCGTGTCATATGAAGGTTCGCTCAAGCTCAAGGAAATTTCTTATATCAATTCCTTTGCCATTGCAGCGGGAGAGCTAAAGCATGGAACGATCGCGCTGATGGAGCCGGAAACCTTGGTCTTCGCGCTGGCGACGCAGGATTTCCTGTATGAAAAGATGGTTTCCAACGTTGAAGAAATAAGAGCCAGGGGCGCACGCATCGTCGGGATTTGCAAGGAAGGCAAAACGGAGATCGAAACGGTGGCGGATGAGGTGATTTATGTGCCGCAGTGCATCGATGAGGTAGCGCCTGTGCTGGCGGTCGTGCCGCTTCAGATTTTCGCATATTATGTGGCGAAGGAAAGA
>CAJUEB010000001.1:0-6016 GCA_910585135.1 uncultured Eubacteriales bacterium | reverse complement strand
TGCAATATCGATAAGCCGAAAAACCTGGCGAAGTCGGTTACGGTAGAATAGGATGGAAATCAGGCAGGAGTTTTAAAAGCGGCGAAGTGAAGGGGATTTTAGATTAGATGAAATTTGAAATGTAGTGAAACGCTAGGCGTTTTGATCAGGATGCGAGTTTAGAGTGTAGTGAAGCATTAAATTTGTATGTTGTGGTTTTAGCGGGAGAACTGGAAGGAGAAAAAGCGATGAAAAATTACGATGTAAGGGACATTGGTTTAGCGCCGTCGGGTCATCAGAAGATCGAATGGGTCAAGAATAATATGCCTTTGCTTTCAGGATTGGAAGAGGATTTTAAGAAGGAAAAACCGTTTGCCGGACTTCGGATCAGTTTGTCGGTGCATTTAGAGGCGAAAACAGCGTACCTTTGCCTGGTGCTGGCAGCAGGGGGCGCACAGATGTCCGTAACCGGCAGCAATACGCTTTCGACACAGGATGACGTGGCAGCGGCCTTGGCGGACGCAGGCCTTGCGGTATTTGCATATCACGGCGCGACCGATGAGGAATATACAAAGCATATCGAAATGTGTCTCGAACACAAGCCGCATATCATTATAGATGACGGCGGTGATTTAGTGGAAATGCTGCATAACAAAAGGCCGGATTTGGCAGAGGCGGTCATGGGCGGCTGCGAAGAGACGACGACGGGCGTAATCAGGCTCAAGGCTATGGAACGTGAAGGCGTGTTGAAATTCCCGATGGTGGCTGTCAACGACGCCAAGTGCAAGCATCTCTTCGATAACAGGTATGGCACGGGCCAGTCGGTCTGGGACAGCATCATGAGAAATACAAACCTGATCGTAGCATCTAAAACCGTTGTGGTCGTGGGTTATGGATGGTGCAGCCGGGGGATCGCGATGCGGGCTTCTGCGTTGGGTGCAAAGGTCATCGTCACGGAAATCGACCCGGTTAAGGCGATGGAAGCGAAGATGGATGGCTACGATGTGATGAAGATGGATCAGGCTGCTCCTTATGGTGATATTTTCGTTACGGCGACGGGTTGCAAGCATACGATCACGGTGGACCATATGCTGAAAATGAAGGATCGGGCTATTTTGGCCAATGCCGGTCATTTCAATGTAGAAATCGATATGGCAGGCCTGGAAGCAGCGGCTGTTTCTTCGAAGGAAACCCGCGCAAATATTACTGGCTATACGCTGGAAAACGGGAGGATGGTCAACGTCATCGGCGAAGGCAAGCTGGCGAATATCGCGGCGGCAGATGGCCATCCGGCGGAGATCATGGATTTGAGCTTTGCGGTACAGGCATTATCGGCGATGTACATTAAGGAGAACCATGGAAAACTTGCGAACAAAGTGATCGACGTATCCGATGAAATCGACGATGTGATTTCACGCAGACGGCTTGCTGCCTGGGGCATTGAAATCGATACGCTGACAGAAGATCAGAAAAATTATCTGGATAGCTGGCAGCTGTAAGGCAAGGATGCGGGTGGTTGGTGCAAACAGTTTTTAGCGGGGAGCAGTTTGATGCTTTCTTTGTATACGAGTTTCACCGTTTTAGCTCTAAAATTTGCTCGAACGGTGAAACTGCCACAAAAATAAAATCAGAAGGGGAAATTTTTTAAAACCAGTAAGTTAGTAAAACTAATTGATGCATATACGTAACTGATAGAAATATCTTTTTGTTTTTTAATAGTGCTTAGGTTTCGATCAAGCAAATGCCCGGTAAGGGTAAAAACATATTGAAAATTCCTATCGGAAAAGTTATACTATATAAACGAAGAAAATTTGCTTATTATGAAATATTCTATGGATTACCGCATAACTCACATTGCATATGCAACGTGAGTTACATTACGTTATACAGACATGACATTAGGAGTTAAATCGTGGAACTACTCACGGATCAGGCGAAAAAAGAAAATAGGATAATGTATGAGGATGTGATGCTTCATAGCGTGACAGGAAAAGCAGCAGACTGCCCAGCGGGGGGTTCTTATAGAGCATATGGACAAACGAGGCAGGCGGTGAGGGGTTACCATGCTGCGAAACAATGCTTCGATTTTTTGTTCTCTCTTTGCGTAAGCATAATTTTGATTATTCCCATCTTGGTTATCATGCTGATCATCATGAGCAAGGATTTCGGCAATCCTTTTTATATTCAAAAGCGCATCGGCAAAGATGGGAAAGAAATTTCTGTATGGAAGTTCCGTTCCATGGTAAAGGGTGCAGACAACCTGGAGGCGATGCTGACAGATGAACAGCTTGCGGAATACAAGAAAGAGTACAAATTAAAAGACGACCCGAGGCTTTTGGGGTATAAAAAACCGGGCGATGGCAGCAAGTGCTTCGGCGCAAAGCTGCGCCGCATGTCGCTCGATGAGCTCCCGCAGATTCTGATCAATATATGCTTAAAAAGGGATATGTCGGTGATAGGGCCAAGGCCGTTGCTTGCGGATGAATTGGAGAAGTATTATTCCGAAGATGAGCGAAAGCAGATCACTTCAATCAAACCGGGGCTTACGGGTTACTGGCAGGCGTACGCCAGAAATGACAGTACATATGGACGTGGCGAGCGCCAGAAAATGGAACTGCATTACATAGAAAACATGTCGCCTGTGCTCGACATGAAGATATTGGCGCAGACAGTCGTTTCCGTCGTGAAAAAAAATGGCGCGATGTAATGAAGCAGCATAAATGGTATGGACCTAAAATGGAACACATAGCGGACGTTAAAACAGTTAATTTATCCGATGTCAGAGGAATGGCATTGCAATTAATTGAGGAAGTTGGAGAAAAACCGGATCTGGTAGTATTTGTTGCTTCTGGCGCTTATCTAATCGGGAAAATAATGGCGGAGCATTATGATGTGCCGTTAAAAGAAATACGGGCGCAACGAAGCGGAACCCAATTAAAAAAATTGTTGCACCCAGTCCTCCAAGTATTGCCAAGCAAATTAAAAATATGGCTTCGCAAAAGGGAGCAATGCAGTGGGGGTCATGCAATTAGGAATTGCAGGACAATCTCATATGAATTTCATGATGCAGAGCATGAAGGCATTGGTTCAATCCTGCTGGTTGATGATGCTGTTGATACGGGCAACACAATGCTCCAGTGTTTTCATACATTGCAAAAGCACTATCCTTCCGCCAAAATAATGACTGCTGCGTTGTCGGTCTTTGATGGGAGCAAGGATACCGTAAATGTGGACTATCATATTTTTGACAATATGATAGTAATGGGGCCATGGGCCAATGACCATAAAGAGCATTCGAAATTCATGCGAATTTATAAAGAAGCAAAAGAGAACAATGCGTTTTAAGAAAAAGAAGGGCAGTCATAAACTGGAACTTCATGTACATACCAGATATTCCCACGATAGCATGCTCAGCCTGCCCGTGCTGTACTGGCTATGCCGGATCCATGGAATTGATCAGATTGCCATAACAGACCATAATACGATTGATGGTGCGATGGCATTCAAGAAATACTGTAAGGAACATGGCAGCAAAATACAGGTCATTATTGGCGAAGAAATCATGACAGATTCAGGGGAGGTCATTGGGCTTTTTTTGAATGAAAATATCAGCGGTAATCTTACGGTAGAGGATACAGCACGAGAAATACGAAAGCAGGGCGGGTTACTGTATATCCCGCATCCCTATGATAAGAAACGTGAGAAAACGGTTCTGAAAGAGCATGGTCTTCAAAAAATTTTAGGTTCAGTAACATGTATTGAAAGCCATAATGGAAGAAACATTGATCCTTCTTTTTCGAAGGAACAATCCAGGATTGCCGAGAAATATCGCTTGCAAAAAACGGTAGGCTCCGACGCCCATACGGGGATCGAAATCGGAAGGAACTATCTTGAACATGATATGCATGACGTGGAAAGCCCTGAAAAATTTATAAAGGCCTTGTCTGGGTCATGCCTGCATCAAAAGCAATGCATTAAACTTTCGCATACTATGACGAAGTTTGTTCGCGTGATAAAGATGCCACGGAAAAGAGGGCTGAACCATATGAAAGAAAAATTTATGAAAAGGATTAAAATGTGAGCCAATTAATAACAGTCATTATTCCTGTTTATAATGTTGAAAGATATATACGGCGGTGCATTGACAGCATATGCAGTCAAACATACCGGGAAATTGAAATTATATTAATCGATGACGGTTCAACGGATGCTTCCGGTAAAATGTGTGATGAAGCTGCTTTATTTGATCCCAGGATCAGGGTCATACACAAAGAAAATGGGGGGCTGTCAGATGCAAGGAATGCCGGGCTGGATGTGATGCAGGGTGAATATGTAACTTTTGTCGATAGCGACGATTTTGTTGCCAAAGATTACATCGAAAAATTATATGCGGCAATCATTAGCGGCAATGCGGATCTTTCAATTTGTGCGGAATCATATGTAACCCTGGATGCCAATGGAAATATAAGGACCTTAAAGCGACCGCTCAGGGATTATGATGGCACTTTATTGATGACGGCAGAAGAAGCTTTATCGATAATGCTTACGCAGGATTTGTATGATGCTTCTGCTTGTGCAAAAATGTATCGTGCAGATTTATTCATGGAAGTGAGATATCCGGCGGGATATGCCTATGAGGATATCGGGACAACATATAAGATTTTTTTAAAAAGCCAAAAAGTAGTTTATGTAGGGGAGCATTTATATTTTTATCTCCAGCGGGAAGGCAGCATTTTGCATAGCACAAATAACAGCAAACGTTATTGGGATGGCATTTTTATGGTTGAATCGCAGCGCGACGAAATTGTTCGTGATTGCCCGCAATTAAAAAAGGATGCTGATTGCAGGTGCCTCAGTATGTATTTTCATGCGTTGATGGGTGCTGATGTTGCAAATGACGTACAATTAACAGCAATCGCTTGGGAAAAAATCAGGGGATTGAGGCTTGGGGTTCTTTTCAATCCGAATGGCAGGCCGAAAGCGCGCATTGCGTCACTGCTGTCGCTTTTAGGGAGGAAAATCTTTTTGCGGATATGGAAGTTATTGAAGAAGTAAAGCATTTATTGCATTTTGGGATAATAAAGTGATTGTTATTGGAAAGAAAGCAACAATAAACAATGAAAGACTGCTATCATGGTCATTTTCGCTTTTCATTTTGTTCTCGATGATCCGCGAGGCAGGCGGGGTAGCTTTATCTGGCATTTTTTATTGTTTCATAGTTATCATGGGATGTATGCTGATAACAAGGCGGCGGCTATTGTTTCCATCAAAGGTATTGCTGGCTTTTGCAGGGTATATGCTGTTGGTTTCAGTATTTAATATCTCAAAGTGGGGAATCGATCAAAGGATCGTGAATTATATTGTCGGCATTGTGATATTTCTTACAATGTTCAGGACATTAGGAATCAATTTCGGTGAAGAAGACTGGTTGCTCATATTTAAGCGTGTGAGCATACTTTTCTTAATCATTTCATACATAAATGTTGTTGTGCAAATCGATGCGATTATCGATTATGTTCATCATATATTCAAAATGGCGCATCCCCATATATCTACCCTGACAGGCGGAGGCGTCAACATAGATGCAACATGGCTTGCGATCCTTGCTATCCCGATGTACAAGAGCAATAAGAGGTGGGTTTTTCTTGCGCTTTGTACTGTATATGCAGTCCTTGTAGGAAGCAGGGCGGGAATCCTTTTAAATATCTTTTCGTTTGTGTTTTTTATTATGACGTCTGCCTATGATGCCAAACATAAAATAAGGATTATCCTGGGGTTCTTTTTAGCGATAATAGCTGTAATGACTGTCTTGCAAATACAAGTGGAAATCTTTGACGTTATTTTAGCCCGGTTTGTAACCTTGGGGAGTGATGGCGGTTCATTGGGGCGTCTGAATATGTGGAGATATGCTCCGGATATCATAGAAAAATATCCTATGGGAGTCGGTATTGGAAATGTGAGGGACGCTCTTAAAACAGTATCACCATTAAGATAGAGTGAGGATAACATTCATTGCATGCTGATTCAATTGTTTTGC